>DASVHB010000261.1:0-4564 GCA_036379195.1 Pirellulales bacterium | reverse complement strand
GACTCGTTTCACTCGGCCCACCCTACAGAACTGCTCGTATTTCTCCGAATTATTTTTCTGTCAACAATTTTTCTGTCATCAACCCGGCTGGCCAACATGATGGCGGTTCACGATGGCCGAGCCAGGAATGACAGAAAGAGTGCTGACAGAAAAATGAAGATGGGTCAATCGCGCTGCGTGAACGCCAACACGATCCGCAAGATGTACCAGAACAGCAGCGCCACCGAGGCGAACAAGGCCAACGCCGCGGCCACGTGCTGGCCGATGCGGTAATGGTGCAGCACATTGCTGGTGTCGTACAAAATGTAACCGCCCGCAAAGGCCACCATGGCCACGCAAAACACCATGCCCAGGCTGAAGCCGATGAACATGCTCGCCATGATGAAGACCATCGCCACCAGGCCGCCCAGCCACAGCGCGGTGCGCAGGAACGAAAAATCTTTTCGCGTCAAAAAGACGACGGCCGTCAGCCCGATAAAGATGGTCGCCGTCGCCAAAGCCGCTGTGGGAATCACGCGCTGGTCAATGCGGTTGGCGATATAGAGCAGCGGCAGGAACAGCACGGCCTCGGCCACCACATAGAGCGAAAGGCCCAGGTACTGCGTGGCGGTCGAGGTCGTCGAACGGGCCCAGCTCTCGGCAATCCACGAGACAAGCATGAACGCGCCCAGCACAATCGCCCATCCCCAACGAGTTTGAGACAGAGCGCCTATGAAGCTCTCGGCCAGGCCCGTTTGAAGCAGCGCCGCTTCCAGCCCGGCGAACGCCAGCACGGCGCCGCCCAGGTGCAGATAGGTCTTGCGGATAAAATCGGTACGCTCATCCACCGCGGCGTTGGCGGCGATGCTATACAGCGGCGCACGATACGGATTCTCAGCGTAACTCATGACGGGCTCCTTAAGAGAAACGACGCTTTTTTTGGACGCGCAAAAGACGAACCGGATCAGGTAACCCTACCCGCCATAATAGGGAACGTCAAGGTTGCGCCATTGAAGCGGTTCGCGGCGGAGGCTGAGCGGAAGCGAGGCCGCGAGGCCAAGCGCACCAGATGACGCGCGTCGCTCGCGTCCCTTTGGAGTAGGCGCATTCCGCGTGCCGCGACCCACGACGTTCCGCCCACATCCCGCGGTTTGCAATCGGGTGGGCTCCGGCACGCCGTAAGCCGCGTCACACGGAGTGTGCCTGCTACTTTGGCTTAGAACTCCGCGCTGCCGGGCGTGCGGGGAAATGGAATCACATCGCGAATGTTGGCCATGCCAGTGATGAACTGCACGGCCCGCTCCAGACCCAGGCCAAAGCCTGAATGCGGCACGGTGCCGTAACGCCGCAGATCGGCATACCACCAATAATTGTCGGGCGAAAGACCTTGCTCGGTCATTCGCTGCTGCAACACATCGAGGCGCTCTTCGCGCTGGCTGCCGCCGATGATCTCGCCCACCTTGGGCACCAGAATGTCCATCGCCCGAACCGTGCGGCCGTCGTCGTTCACGCGCATGTAAAACGGCTTGATCGAGCGGGGGTAGTCATAAAGAATCACCGGTCGCTCGAAGAGCTGTTCGGTAAGCCAGCGTTCGTGCTCGGCTTGCAGGTCGCGCCCCCACGCGACAGGAAACTCGAATTTCTGCCCGGACTTTTCCAGTTGCTCGACCGCTTCGGTGTACGAGAGCCGCACAAACTCGCGGTTGATGATGTTTTCGAGCGTGGCCAGCACGGTGTCGTCGATGCGCTGTTGAAAGAATTGCATGTCTTCGGGCGCCTGTTCGAGCACGTCGCGAAAAATGCGCTTCAAAAACGCCTCGGCCAGGTCCATGTTGTCGGTCAGCTCGTAGAAGGCCATTTCCGGCTCGACCATCCAGAACTCGGCCAGGTGGCGCGAAGTGTTCGAGTTTTCGGCCCGGAACGTGGGACCGAAGGTGTAGATCTTTCCCAGCGCGCAGGCGAAGATTTCGCCTTGCAGTTGCCCGCTGACGGTCAGGTAGGCCGGGCGGTGAAAAAAATCTTTCGAAAAATCGACCTGGCTTTGCTGCCTGGCCACGTTGGCCAGGTCGAGCGTGGTGACCTTGAACATCTCGCCGGCGCCTTCGCAATCGCTGGCGGTGATGATCGGCGTGTGGATGTAGAGAAACCCGCGCTCTTGAAAAAAATTGTGGATCGAGCGGCTGACGCAATTACGCACGCGCGTGACCGCGCCGAACGTGTTGGTGCGCGGACGTAGATGAGCCAGCGTTCGCAAAAACTCGAACGAATGCTGCTTCTTTTGCAGCGGGTAGGTTTCCTGATCGGCCAGGCCGTGGACAATGACTTGCGCCGCGCGGACTTCGGTCTCTTGCCCCTTGGCGGGCGAGGCCTGCACCACGCCCTCGACCGTTACGCTGCAGCCGGCCCCCAGTTTTTTGACTTCACTTTCATAGTTGGCCAACGTGGCCTCGGCAATCACCTGCACATTGCCGAACGACGAACCATCATTGATTTCGAGAAAGCTGAAGCCGCCCTTGGAGTCTCGGCGCGTACGCACCCAGCCTTGCAGGCGAACTTGATGTCCGATCGCCGCGGCGCGACGAGCGTCAGCGACTGAAATCTTGTCCATAGGCACACCAGCAATTGTCCGTCATTACCCGGTTTTGACTTTTGCATTTTGCATTTTTACTTTCGTGCGGTGTTTGACGGCGCCCGCTGGCGGCGAGGTAGCCTCGAAGAAAGTCAAAACGCAAAATGCAAAAGTCAAAATGCAAAATGAAGGGTGGTGGGACTCGCGGCGCTCGGCCCACCCTACCACATCGCCTACGCCATGCACCGACCTTACATGGCGCAGCCGCCGGGACCGCAACCCGGCTTGCCGCAGCCTTGCCACGGCTCGCTTGCCATCGGTAGGCCGCCGGCACTGCTGACCGGGGCCGCCGGTACGCTGAGCCGCTTCTCCAGTCGCGGGCTTTGGCAAGTCGGGCAAGTAGGCCGCTCACTTGAGCGGACGAGCAATTCAAAATCAGCTTCGCAAGCTTGGCAGTGGTATTCGTACAGCGGCATCGTAATTCCCAAATTGAAAATCCAACGTCGGAGCCTATTGGTTTCATAGTCCACCGCCGACATATTGTAAAGCTTGCCGGTGCCTCGCGCATTAACCAACCAGGGCATCGGCAGGCATCTGCCCCCGCCACCGGACCTGTCATGAAGCAACCCGTCTTGAATCGCCGCCAGACGCGGGAAGTCGATCGCCTGGCCGCCAACGAGTACGGTATGTCGAGCCTGGTACTGATGGAAAACGCGGGCCGCGGCGTAGCCGACAAATTGGCTGAGCTGGGCGTCCGAGGACCGGTGGCCGTCTGTTGCGGCAAAGGTAACAACGCTGGCGATGGCTTCGTGCTGGCCAGACATCTCGACTTGCGGTCGATCGCCGTCGAAGTATGCGTGTGGGCCGAGGCCGACGACTTATCCGAAGACGCGGGCAGCAACTTCGGCATTCTGCAAAAGTCGGGCATTCCCTTGGAGGTATTTGGCAAGCGGCACGACGCCGCCCGATTGGCCGAGTGTATCGCTCGCGCCGAGTGGATTGTCGATGCGCTGTTGGGCACCGGGGCGCAGGGCGAGCCCCGCGCGCCGCTCGATGCAGTTATCGCGCAGCTCAACGAGAGCCAACGGCCGATTTTGGCGATCGACCTGCCCAGCGGGCTCGATTGCGACACCGGCGCCGCGGCGGCACAGACCATCCGCGCCCGGCACACCTGCACCTTTGTCGCGGCCAAGCCCGGCTTTTTTGCCCCTGGCGCCACCGCCTACACCGGGCAGGTTCACGTGCTCGACATTGGCGCGCCGCGGCGGCTGATCGAGGAGTGCCTGCGCGACGTGTCTATGAAGGAGACTGGAAGATAAATAAGGAGATAGGGAGATAAGGAAGAGATAAGGAGATGGAAGAAGACGGCCGGACGTCCAGTCCTTGACATTTCCATCTCCCTATCTCTTTGTCATCCCCATATCCCCCTCTCCATCGTCCCGGCGGATTTTCTAGCCCCGCGGCTTGGAGAGTAGTCGTTCTAGCTCTTTGAGCCTCGCCTCGAGATGGTGTACCCGGTCTTCGAGTCGCTCGATGCGCTGCTGCGGTGTGAGCGGCTCGCGAGTGACCGGTGCTTCTTCCAAGTCGGTCTGCGGCTCGTCGGAGGCCGCGGGTTCAGCGCCGCCGTTTGCTCCAGCCAGCTCTGCTAAGCGCAGCCGCCGCTCGATGAGTTTGCCCCGGTCGTAATAATCGAGACGAATCTCTTTGCCCGGCCCCGCGGTGGCGACCAGCCGCTTCAAATCCGTGGGCGATGCCACCTGTTTGCCGTCGACAGCGACGATGACGGCCCGCTCCGGCACGCCAGCCACATCGGCCGGCGAACCTTCGGTGATATGAATCACCATCGCTCCTTTGGTGTCGGGCAAGCCGGCGGCGGCTTGCGTCTCGGCGTCAACCTCTTCCACCCGTACGCCCAGCAGGCTCATTCGCGGCGGGGCTGGCGCGGCAGCATCGCCGATCCGCCCGAACTCGGGAACGGGGCGATCTTCCTTTGGCGGGCGCTTGCCCAACGTCACT
>DASVHB010000260.1:0-2076 GCA_036379195.1 Pirellulales bacterium | reverse complement strand
CGAGCTGGAGGGATTGAAGAAGCAGAATCTCGGCCAGGCGCAGCAGAAACTGGCCAAATACGAAGGGGTGACGCCGTTCGCGGTCGCCTATGTGACCCAGGCTTCGCTGGGCGGCCATTCGATTCCGCTCGATCAGGGGCTGCTCGATGCCTTTGCCGTGATTGGTCTGGCCACGCCGCACGACAAAACATCGCATTCGGTGCCGGGATTGGAGCGTGCCATCCCCAAGAACAAGGGCATCGAGTTTGGTTCGCTGGCGCATCAACTGGGCGCCGACATGTTCACGGGGCCTTATTCACCTGCGTTGCACAAGATCTTGCTGGAGATCGCGCCAGAGGCAAAGGAGCATCTGCCCAAGCGGCCGCCGAAGACGGCCAAGCCCGCGGAAGCCGAAAAGAAGGAAGCCGCCGAAAAACCAGCGGCGAACGCCAGGCCCACCGCCGCCGACAAGCCTGGCAAACCGCCGAAACCCAGCGACGCCGCCAAGGCGGCCGCGAAAGCCAAGACCGCGCCGACCTCGAAAAAAGCTGAGCCGGGAAAAAAGGGGCGCGATGGCGCCGCCAAGGAGACCAGCGAGCGCAAGTCGGGCGACAAGAAAAAGTCGGCCGCGGCGGGCCTCGCCAAACGCAAGCCCCGCTGATGCGCATGGGCTTGAAGTAGCCATTGGAGGAAAACGCGCATGGCTGACTCGTTTTTTCGCGGGAATTCTCGTATCGCCTGTGGTATTGGCAAGAGCGCCTTTCAACCAGCGAATGGGCGCTCACTTGGCTGGCGCCTGGCCGCGTTGTCGATGGCGCTCTTGCTCGGCTCGCGGTTGTCGCTGCCTCGCGTGCTGGCCGGCGAAGCGGCGGCGCCGAATTCCGCAGCGCTGAAGTCCGCGGCAAGATCGCTCGACGCGGAAGACGCGCCGGAGCCGTTTGTGCCGTTGCGCCCGCGCACGGAAGACGACGAAAACCGTCTCGAGGCCGTCAGTTTGTTCGCCGCCGCACGGGTGCAAGAGCAAGAAGAACACTGGTATCGAGCGCTGCGGTTGTACGAGCGCGCCGTGCGCTACGACCCCGCTTCGCAGCCGGCCAGGCGCGAGGCCGTTTTGTTGGCCTTGCGATTGGGCCGCTTCGGCGAAGCCGCGCGCTATGTCGGCAACGCCGATTGGCAGACGGCCGACGCCCGCGAGCTGAAAGAACTAGGCAAGCTGCTCGAGGAGTCGCAACACTATGCCGAAGCCCTGAAACTCTATCGCCGCGCGCGAGAGACTCAGGCCGACGAACATTCGGCGGGATACATGGTGACCTGTTTCGACGTCGGGCGGATGGCTTTTATCTCGGGCGATTTTGCCGAGTCAGCCGCCTCGCTCGCCAAGGTGATGGAGGCCTTGGAGCATCCCGACGATTATGAAGGCCTGCAGGAGTGGAAACGGCAAAGCCTCGGCGCCGGCGCGAAGAGCCGCGGCGATGCGGCCCGCATCTACCACCTGTTCGCCGAGGCGTTTCTCTCGGCAGATCGCCCCCACGAGGCGGCCGAAGCCCTGAACAAAGCCAACGAGTACTCGCCCGACGAACCGGCCCACGCCTTTCGCCTGGCTCGCGTCGAGCAGGCCGGGCACCACTCGGAGAAGGCGTTGGCATTGCTTGAAAAGTTTTTTGAATCGAAGCAGACCGGTCAGGGCACCGCACCTTACGAGCTGCTTGCCAAAGTGCTGGCAGATCTGGAGCGCTCGGATGAGCTGATCGAGCGGCTGACGGCCTTGCGCGAACGAGATCCGCGCAACGCACTGTTGGCGCTCTTTTTGGCCGATTGGCATCGAGACGCGAAGCAGTACGATCTGGCGATGCCGCTGTACCGCGAGGTTATGACACGGGCGCCGGCGCGCGGCGAAGACGGAGGTTTGTCGGTCGCCGCCGCTGGCGGACTGGTCGATTGCCTGCATCGCCTGGGTCAGACAGAGCCGCTGCTGACGGTGCTGGGTGAGTTGGCTGGGACTTCTGGCAGTCTGGCCCAACTGGGAGACCAGATCAAAGCGTTGGCGGCCGACGTCGATGGAGTAACCGCGGTCGTCGACAAGGCGCGCAAACTGCA
>DASVHB010000259.1:0-5836 GCA_036379195.1 Pirellulales bacterium | reverse complement strand
GGGAACGGACTCCGTGCCGTTCCGCGCTGGGCGAACCGACGTCGCCCCGCCCCCTATCAGATGCGATTGCGGCGGCCCAAAGTAGCCTCGGCACTCCGTGACGGGGGTCCGGGTCCCCAAAGGCGACCACCTCTCCGCCACGGAGTGTCGGAGCTACCGTGGCGGCTCCGCCGCCTGTGGAACGGCACGGAGTCCGTTCCCTACAGAAGCGGCGGCGCACCCGCGCCGCCGCCCGGCATCGCACAATCTCGACAACCCGCACGACCACAACGGTCCGCACAACCCACAGACAAACGCCGCCCGATGCGGTAAACTGCCGGCGCTGACCCGCGCTCGGCTGCCGGGCACGCTCGATCTTCGGACATCGTTGGAGTGCAATATGGCCAACCAATCAAGCGACCCCTTTGGCGCACGCGATACCTTCGACACCGGTCACGGCCAGGCCGGCATCTACCGCTTAGCCAGGCTCGAACAAAACGGCCTCTGCCGAATTGCCGAGCTGCCGTTTTCGATTCGCATTTTGCTCGAAGCCTGCTTGCGGCAGTGCGACGGCTACCAGGTGACCGAGCAGCATGTGCGCGACGTGGCCGGTTGGCGTCCCGAGTCGGTGCCCGAGATCGAAATCCCCTTCAAGCCCGCCCGCGTGGTGCTGCAAGATTTCACGGGCGTGCCCGCCGTCGTCGATCTGGCCGCGATGCGCAACGCCATGCGGCAGATGGGCGGCGATCCGAAGAAAATCAATCCCCTCATTCCCGTCGATCTGGTGATCGACCATTCGGTGCAGGTCGACTTCTTCGCCGACCCGCAAGCTCTGGAAAAGAATTCAGAGCTGGAGTTCGAGCGAAATCGCGAGCGTTACGAGTTTCTGCGTTGGGGCCAGAAGGCGTTCGACAATTTTCGCGTGGTGCCGCCGGCGGTGGGCATCGTGCATCAAGTGAATTTGGAATACCTGGCCAAGGGCGTGTTCGTGCGCGACGATGACCAGGGACCGGTGGCCTTGCCCGACACGCTGGTAGGCACCGACAGCCACACCACGATGATCAACGGGCTGGGCGTGGTGGGCTGGGGCGTGGGCGGCATCGAGGCCGAAGCAGTGATGCTCGGCCAGCCGCTGTTCATGCTTTTGCCGCAAGTGGTGGGCTTTGAGTTGACCGGCGCTCTTCAGCCGGGCGCGACGGCCACCGACTTGGTGCTGACGGTCACGCAGATGCTGCGCAAGCATGGCGTCGTGGGCAAGTTTGTCGAGTTCTTTGGGCACGGCCTGTCGAGCATGCAATTGGCCGACCGCGCGACCATTGGCAACATGGCTCCGGAATATGGCGCGACCATCGGCTTCTTCCCCACCGACGCCGAAACCTTGAACTATATGCGCCGCACGGGACGCACCAAGGAAGAAGTCGATCTGGTCGAGCGCTACACCAAAGAGCAGGGCCTGTTCCGCACCGACGACACCCCGGCCCCGCGCTTCACCTCGAAGTTGTCGCTCGACCTGGGCACGGTCGAGCCGTCGCTAGCCGGTCCCAAGCGTCCGCACGACCGCGTGCCGCTGGCCGCCATGAAGCAGACCTTCGAAAAAGCCCTGCAGGCGCCGATCAACGAACGCGGTTTCGCGCTCGATCAGGCGGCGATCAAACGCAAGGCGGCCGTTCGCGCGGGCGGGCAAAGTCTCGACATCGGCCATGGCGCGGTCGTGATCGCGGCCATCACAAGCTGCACCAACACCAGTAACCCCACGGTGATGCTCGGCGCGGGCTTGTTGGCCCGCAACGCCGTGGCCAAGGGTTTGAAAGTGCAGCCGTATGTGAAGACCAGCCTCGCCCCCGGATCGCGCGTGGTAACCGACTATCTCGACAAGGCCGGCCTGACCGACGACCTGAACGCCCTGGGCTTCAACACCGTCGGCTATGGCTGCACCACTTGCATCGGCAATAGCGGACCGCTGCCCGAGCCGGTGGCCAAAGCCGTCAACGAAGGATCGCTGGTAGTTTCCGCGGTGCTCTCGGGCAACCGCAACTTCGAAGGGCGCATACATTCGCTGGTGAAGGCCAATTACCTGGCCAGCCCGCCGCTGGTGGTGGCCTATGCCTTGGCCGGCACCACCGACATCGATCTGAACCACGAACCGCTGGGCACGGGCCGCGACGGTAAGCCGGTGTATCTGCGCGACATCTGGCCCTCGCGCGACGAAGTGGCCAAAGTGGTCGACCAGGCAGTGCTGCCCGAAATGTTTCAAGCCCGTTATCAAAACGTGTTCAGTGCCAACCAACGCTGGAACCAGATCAAGACCAGCGGCGGCGATCTGTATGAATGGGACGAAGCGAGCACGTACATTCAAGAGCCGCCGTTTCTGATCGATCTGCCGCGCGAGCCGGGGGCGATTCGTCCGATCGCGGGGGCGCGCGTGCTGGCGATGCTGGGCGACTCGATCACGACCGATCATATTTCGCCGGCCGGCTCGATTGCGGCCGATAGCCCGGCGGGGCGTTATTTGCAAGAGCACGGCGTTACGCCGCGCGATTTCAACAGCTATGGCTCGCGCCGCGGCAACGACCGCGTGATGACCCGCGGCACGTTTGCCAACATACGCATTCGCAACCAACTGGCGCCGGGCAGCGAAGGCGGGGTGACTCGTCACCTGCCCGACGGCCAGCAGATGTCGATCTACGACGCCTCGGTTAAGTACAAAGAAGAAGGCGTGCCGCTGATCGTGCTGGCCGGGGCCGAGTATGGCAGCGGCAGCAGCCGCGACTGGGCGGCGAAAGGCACATTGCTGTTGGGTGTGCGGGCGGTGATTGCCGTCAGTTACGAACGAATTCATCGCAGCAACCTGGTCTTCATGGGCATCTTGCCGCTGGAGTTTTTGGAAGGCCAGTCGTGGCAATCGCTAGGGCTGACCGGCGAAGAGACCTACGACATTCTCGGACTGGACGACAACATCAAGCCCCGCGGCACGTTGACCGTGCGGGCCACCGCCGCCGATGGCGCTAAGAAAGAGTTTCAGGCGATGGTGCGCATCGATTCGCCGGTCGAGCGCGACTATTACCGCCACGGCGGCATCTTGCCCACGGTGCTGAGGAAGCTGCTCTCATCAAAGTGAACGCCAACAATGCCCGATTGGCGCCCTAGCGTGCAGGGTGGGCCGAGCGCAGCGAGTCCCACCTTTCGCCGCCATTGGTTTCGAAGAGCAACAGCGAGTCGTGACAGAAATCTATGATCTACGCCGCGCCCACAGCCTCAATGCTGTTGATATGAATCAGCGAACAAAGCATGATGCGGTCCGCCTCAGGATAAGCAATAGCGATCCGCGTCTTGGCGACCGCAACATTCTCTGGGTGACGAACTTGGTGAACCTCGCCGTTGGACAAGCGAACCTCAAATGGCTCAAACGGCTGCCGCCGCAACAATTCGTGAAGCGTTTCCATGTTCATATCATCATTTTGCTTCGTAGGTTGTCGGGAAGAAGCCTCACCCACATAGGCCGGAGATCGGCTCGCCGTGATAGATGGCGTGCGGACGATCGAGCGCGTCGTGAAACACCGCCAGCGGCGGAATGCCCAGCGCGCGATAAATGGTGGCGGCCATGTTTTCGGGCGTCTGCGGCTGAGAGGCGGGAAACGCGCCGATCTTGTCGGAAGAGCCCACCACCGTGCCGCCACGCACGCCGCCCCCGGCAAAAAACACCGTCTGCACCGCGCCCCAATGATCGCGGCCGGGCAGTTTGTAGTGTTGCGGCAAATGGGTGACTTTGGGCGTGCGGCCAAACTCGCCGGCCATTACCACCAGCGTGCTCGAAAGCAGTCCGGCGGCTTGCAGATCGTCGAGCAAGGCGCTCAGTGCCCGGTCGGTCGGCGGCAACAGCTTGTCTTTCAAGTGCGGGAACGCTTCGCCGTGCGTGTCCCAAGTTTCGTTATTGCCCAGGTTCACCTGCACCAGATTCACGCCCGCCTCCACCAGGCGGCGGGCCATCAACAGCGACCAACCGAAGGCATTGCGGCCATAGCGGTCTTGGGTGGCTTCGTCGGCCCGCGTGACGTCAAACGCCGTTTGCACGCGCGGATCGGCCAGCAGCGAAATGATGCCCTGCCGGTAGCGATCGAAATCGTTGCGCTCGGCGGCTTGCTCCAGGCGCTGGCGTTGGCGTTGCAACTCGTCGAGCACCGCCAGCCGGTTGCGAAACCGCGGGCCGTCGATGCCCTGCGGCAGGCTGAGATTGGGCGCCTGAAATAGCCGTCCGTCGGCATGGCCTCGCTCTTGATGGTCGAACTGGTATTCAGGATAGGCCCCGTATGACGTGGCGTGAAACGGCGAAGCATCGACAAACCACGGTTCATACCGCTGGCCCAAAATGCCCGCAAACTGGCCCGGAATGACGCGCCCCGTGTTGTGAATCAGCCGCTCAGGCAGCACCACGGCGGGCGGCAGATTATTGCGCGGCGCGGTCGAGTGGGCGGCAATCGCGGCGATCGAAGGCCAGTCGCCGGGGCGCGGGGCGTTGGGGTTGAAGCCCTGCGGCAACTCGCCGCGCCCGGTGAGCATGATGTGATGCCCCGCCGAGTGGTCGTTCGAGCGATGCGTGAGCGACCGCACCAGCGCCCACCGATGGCTGCGGGCCGCCAGCATCGGCAGATGCTCGCAGATATCGATGCCCGGCGTACGCGTGGCGATGGGCCGAAACTCGCCGCGGATGTTGTCGGGAGCGGTGGGCTTCAGATCAAAGCTGTCGTGCTGCGCCAGGCCGCCAGAAAGAAAGATATAGATGACCGACTGTGCCGGCGCTTGATTCGGCGTGGCAGCCGCGTTGGCCGCCCGCAACGCCGGCAGATGATTCATTCCCAGACCGAGCAGGCCGATCGAGCCAGCTTGAATCCAGGTGCGCCGCGAGAGGGTCGGATGTTGGGGCGGAGGCCAAGCTGTGGGGGGCACCGCGCACCTCCTGCAATCGAGATCAGCGGACGGTGATGTCTTGAATGACGAATTTGCCCCCCTCTTCGACGACTTTGAACTGAGTCTTCTTTGATTTCGGCTTTCCTTTGGCTCGGCGCGCGCCGCCCGATGCATCGCCACTGCCCGGCGAACCTTGTTCTAATACGACCAAGTGGGTGCGCTGCAGTTGCTTGGTCATCGAGATCTGAGCATTTTCGAGCGCGGCTTTGAGTTCTGCGGTCGATTGCGCGCCGAGTTTCCCGTCGTGGATCGACTTGGCTTTTCCGCGCGCCTTTTCGCTGAACAAGTCGGTGGCGCCGGCCAGGTCGTCGGCCATCAGCTTGTCGTGGAACTCCTTCACCACGAATTCGGGCGAGTCGGGCTTGGCATTGCTGAGCGAGCCACCTCCCGCACCGGCTCCGCCGAAGCCTTGAGCGCCATAGCCTTGGCCACCGAAGCCCGGCCCACCGAAACCCTGATCACCGCGGCCGCCAGGTCTACCACCACCGCCCTGCTGACGCTGCATCATTTCGGCCATGTTGCCGCCTGGCTGGCCAGGGCCTTGCTGGCCGGCACCGGGCGGTCCACCACCACCCGGCCGGCCGCCTTGTTGACGCTGCATCATTTCAGCCATGTCTTGAGGAGGGCCACCACCAGGCCGACCACCTTGTTGACGTTGCATCATTTCGGCCATGCCCGGAGGCGCGCCACCACCGGGCGGACCGCCACCCGGCGGGCCACCTTGCTGACGCTGCATCATTTCGGCCATGCCTGGAGGCGCGCCACCGCCCGGCGGACCACCACCGGGCGGCCCACCGCCTGGCCGACCACCTTGTTGGGCTTGCATCATTCCGGCCATGCCTGGAGGTGGACCACTGCCCGGCGCGCCACCGCCCGGCGGACCGCCCTGGGC
>DASVHB010000258.1:0-2469 GCA_036379195.1 Pirellulales bacterium | reverse complement strand
GGCCTACCGACGTCGCGCTGAGGATTTCGCATGATGGATTGACAACCGGTGAAGCTCGAAGGGTGGGCATCGCCCACCATGAAGTTTTGGTGGGCAATGCCCACCCTACATCCTGAGTTGCATGGTTCACTCCGCTTGCTTGGCCAACTGCGCCAGTTGCTCGCGCACGTCGGGGGCGACGGGTTCGTTTTTCAACCCGCTCAGTTGTGGCGGCTTCATTGGCTTGCCGGCCAGCCGGCGAAACCGCGTCCGGCTCACCACAAACAGCACCACCAACAGGCTGACCAGCGTGGCGACGACCAGCGCGGCCAGCAGCGTCCGCCGGTTGAACTGCGGCCGCGCCGCAATCGCCGGCCGGGCCTCGGGACGCCAGCCGATCGTCTTCGACAGCAGCAGCGGCCAGGTGCTGATTCCCTTGCCCGACATGTGGGCCCATCGTTTGTAGAAAAATCCGGTCAGCCGGACAGGTTCGTTGAGGTGTTCGCCGGTGGGAAAGCCGTCGGGCAGCTCCAGGCAATACACGACCACGGGGTACGCGCGGTCGCTGGGTTCCAAGATGACTTGATAATACCGCTCGATGCCCGATGCATTCGCGCCGAGCCGCTTGGTTTGCACGCGCCGCACGGTGCCGCTGATGGTCACCACGTCGCCGCGGAACTCTTTCGGCTGAGTGTAAAGCTGCATGAAGCCGACATCGCCCAGCGAGGCTTTTTCCAGCTCTTGTTGGCTGGCGGTGTTCAGCACGTCGAGCAAATTGTAGAACGAGCCGGCCTCGGCGGAACGAAAAACCGTGTCGTCGCGCACCCGGCTCAACGGCTCGGCGCGCACGCCGTGAAAGTATCGCTTGCCGGGGGGCAAGTCGTGCTCGGTTTGGCCTTCGATGATGAACTCATCTGGCGCCAGTGCTCTTCGGACCTGGGGCTTCGCTTGATCGCCGGCCTCGGCCAGTGCCGCGCCAGCGGGATCGGCCGCCAGGGGCCGATGGGCCGCTCTGGGGGGCGGTTGGCGAGGATTTACCAGCGGTGGGGCCACGGCTGGCCCACCGCCGCGAATCCAGGCCCAGTGCTTGGGCTTGCTCGCCTCTTGAATCAAGATCATCACCAGCCCGGCCGACATCACCAGCAGCAACAGCCGCCGCTGCTCGCGGCGGTTGAGATAGTTGCGCGTCCGGGCGCCTTTGGGGCGAAAGTCGAGCATGGCGGGTTTCGATGGTTCGAGCCGTAGGGGCGCTATCACCAGTTTAGACCCGCGACTGGCGAGAGGGAAATGGGGCAGTGAATGCGGAGTGCGGAGTTTACATTCCGCACTCCGCACTTGCATCTCTGAAATGGGTCAAACTTCAGGGCGAGGACGCGGGCGTGACACCGGTGGTTGCTTCCCTCCGCTTCGTTCGATAAGCTGGAACCATAGGCATCTTCTGCAGATTGCCTCCGTCGCCGGTTCCGGAACGCCCGCGGCCGGATGTCCATTCGCTCAAAGCTCTAAGGACGAAAGGGATGAGACTCCATCTCTCATGCGGCCTTGTTGGGGGTATTCCGGCCACAAGGGCCGGGACTACCTTCGCCGAAAAGCCATCGACCTTCGCGGAAAAGGCATCGACCTGGGCCGGGTTTGTCGCCATGCGGCGAGTCTGCTGGTGCGCACTGGCAATCGTACTCGCATTAGCGGCGGGGCGCGCGAATGCCGTTGAACAATACGAGGAGTTTCTGAGAGCTCTCACCGATCAGGGACTTTACGATGTCGCGCTCGAATACATCGACACCATGCGCGGCAGCCCGCTGCTCAATGAGGCCCAGAAGCAGCAAATGCCGTTCGACGAGGGCCGGCTGCTGATGCGCGCCGCTCAGGCCGAGCGCGACAGCAGCGCCAAGGCCAAGCTGCTCGACCGCGCCCGCGATCGCTTCAACGACTTTATCAAGGCCAACGCCTCGAACCCGCTGGCAGCCAATGCCGAAATGGAACTGGGCAACGTGTTGGTCGAACGGGCCAAGAGCCTGCGCGAGCAGGCGACCCGCCCGGCCAACGCCGCCAAAAAAGACGCCTTGATGTTACAAGCCCGTGAGCTGTTTCAGCAGGCGCAAAAGGTCTTCGACGAAGCCGATCAGAAACTGACCGCCAAGGCCAAGTCGTTTCCAATCAATCTCGACAAAAAGAAAGAGCAAGACAAGATCGAGGCCCGCGAAAAAGCGCGGCAAGACGCCCTGATGGCCCACATCTACGCGGCGGGCGTGTTGTATGAAACGTCGAAAACCTATCCCCTCGGCTCGGCGGAGCAAAAGAAGCTGCTCCAGCAGGCCGCCGATAAGCATGGCAGCACCTATGAAAAGCATCGCAAGAAGGTGGCGGGCTTTTTTGCGCGGCTCAGCCAGGCCCAGTGCTATCAGGAGTTGGGCGATCTCAAGAAAGCCCTGGGCATGTATGAGGACGTGCTGAACTTGCCGGACGATGAAGAAGCTTTTCGTCGCTTGA
>DASVHB010000257.1:0-2333 GCA_036379195.1 Pirellulales bacterium | reverse complement strand
GGAACCGGCCAGTATAACCAAGCCCGTCGCTCGATGTCTATCCGTCCTTGGCTCCCGCGCGGTGTTCGCGGTGTTCGGGCGTCCTGCCTTGCCTCGCTAACGCGTAGGGCTTCCGGTTAGAGAAGGAGATCGCGGCGTGGTATACTGGGCTTCCATGGGCCGCCCTATGCACTGCCACCGCTATCTGCCTCCGCCCGTGTCGCGCCGCCAGATGCTTTCGCAATGCGCCAGCGGTTTCGGCGCGGTGGCGCTGGCTGCCTTGCTGGGCGAATCGGCCAGCCGAGCCGAACCGTCCGCCCAGGAGAAAGCGAACGGGCCGGCCATCCGTGCCGGCCACCTGCCGGCCAAAGCCAAAAGCGTCATCTTTCTTTACATGGATGGCGGTCCTTCGCAGGTCGATTCGTTTGACCCCAAACCGCGGCTCGACCGCGAGCATGGCCAACCGATCAAAATGAAGGTGCCGGCCACGCAGTTCAACAATGTCGGCAATGTGCTGAAGTGCCCCTGGGCGTTCCGCCGCTACGGGCAAAGCGGACTGCCGGTGAGCGATCTGTTTCCACACATCGGACGCTGCGCCGACAATCTCTGCGTCATCCGCTCGATGGTCTCGAAGTTTTCCGAGCACACCAGCGCGAATTATTTCTTGCACACAGGCTCGGGCTTGCAAGGCAGGCCCAGCATGGGCAGTTGGCTCACCTACGGATTGGGCAGCGAGTGCCAAGACTTGCCCGGCTTTGTCGTGCTCAACGGCGGACTCATTCCCGTGGGCGGACTCGACAATTTTGGCAGCGGCTTTTTGCCGGCGAATTATCAAGGCTCGATTCTCAAGCCGGGCAAACGCCCCATCGAAAACGTCGAGCCGAGCGAGCCGACGGCCGAACTGCAGCGCGGCAAGCTGGCGCTGCTGGAACAGTTCGATGGCCGCTTGCTCGCGCGGCAGCCGCACAACGACCAACTGGAAGCGGCCATCGCCAACTATGAACTGGCTTTCCGCATGCAAGCGGCCGTGCCCGAGCTAACGGATCTGAGCCAAGAGACCATCGCCACCAAGCGGTTGTATGGCATGGAAGCCGACTTTGATCTGACCCGCGGGTATGGCGCCTTGTGCCTGCTGGCGCGGCGACTGGTCGAGCGCGGCGTGCGGTTCGTCGAACTCACCTGTCCGTCGGTGGGGGCCGACCGCTGGGACCAGCACGGCAATCTGAAAGACGGGCACGAAAAAAATGCCCGCGTGGTCGACCAGCCCATTGCCGGCCTGCTGACCGATCTGAAGAGCCGCGGCCTGCTCGAAAGCACGCTGGTGGTCTGGGGCGGCGAATTCGGCCGCACGCCGATGGCCCAGGGCGCCGATGGCCGCGACCACAATCCTTTTGGCTTTACGATGTGGCTGGCCGGCGGCGGCGTGAAGGGCGGCATGGTGTATGGCGCCACCGACGACTATGGTTATTACGCGGTCGAAAACCGTACCGAAATCCACGACTTGCACGCCACCATGTTGCATCTGCTGGGACTCGACCACACGCGGTTGACGTTTCGCTTCGGTGGTCGCGACGTGCGGCTGACCGACGTGCATGGCAATGTGGTTCACGACATCATCGCGTAACAATTTTTTTCGGCGTTCAGGGGCGCCGCACAAGCATTGGATCAGGTTACGATGACCGAACCGCCTCAACCGTCACTTATTTCGGCGTTGAAGGTGCTGGCCGATTGGCGCACCGATCAGATCGTGGTGACCACGATGGGCGCCGCGCGCGAGTGGCCCAAGGTGTCGCAGCATGCTTGCGATTTTCACTATCTGCCCTCGGCCATGGGGCACGCGCCGATGTTGGGCCTGGGACTGGCGCTCGCTCAGCCCAGCCGCGACGTGCTGGTGCTCAACGGCGATGGTTGCATGCTCATGAGCTTGGGATGCCTGGTGACGATTGCCACCAGCGGCGCGACGAACCTGACGCTCGTCGTGCTCGAAAACGGCATTTACGAAGTCACCGGAGGTCAGGCGACGGCGGGCGCGGTGTGGCCGCCGGTCGACTTTGCCACGATGGCCCGTGCCGCGGGGTTTGCCAGCGTGGCGGCGTTCGACACACTCGAATGCTGGCGCAGCGAAGCCGCGACGGTGCTGGCGCTGCCGGGCCCGCGGTTCATCGTGCTGCGCGTCGCGCCGGTGGGCGCCGAATATCATCTGCCGACGATGCCGCCTGTGACCGATCGCCTGAAAGCCTTCCGCGAGGCGTTGGCACGCTAACGAATGATCGAAGAGCCGGCCGCAATTTCGTACCGCCACGCGAACCCATCGGCGCCTCGCCGCTGGTTGCAGTTCAGCTTGCGCCGGCTGC
>DASVHB010000256.1:0-4475 GCA_036379195.1 Pirellulales bacterium | reverse complement strand
AAAGTTACGGCAACCCGGTGGTGGCCGATGGCAAAGTGTTCGTCGGCACCAACAACGGCGGTGGATATCTGAAGCGCTACCCCGCCGATGTCGATCTGGGCTGCCTGCTGTGTTTCGACGAAGCCGACGGGCATTTTCTCTGGCAACATTCGAGCGAAAAGCTGCCCACGGGCCGTGTGCACGATTGGCCGTTGCAGGGCATCTGTTGCGCTCCACTGGTCGAGGGCGACCGCCTGTGGTTTGTCACCAGTCGCGGCGAAGTGGCCTGCCTCGACACGGAAGGGTTTCAAGACGACGAAAACGATGGGCCGTTTCAGGCCGAGGCGAACAACCACAAAGACGAGGCCGACGTCATCTGGTATCTCGACATGATGAGCCAGTTGAAGATCTCGCAGCACAACATGTGCAGTTGCTCGGTCACCTCGGCCGGCGATCTGCTGTTTGTCAACACCTCGAACGGCGTTGACGAAGGTCACAATAATATTCCTTCGCCCGAGGCCCCCAGTTTTCTCTGCCTCGACAAGAACACCGGCAAAGTGCTCTGGCAAGACAACTCGCCGGGCAAGAACATTCTGCACGGCCAATGGTCGTCGCCCGCCTACGCGGTGATCGATGGCGTGCCCCAGGTGCTGTTTGGCGGCGGCGACGGCTGGCTGCGCAGCTTCCGCGGCGAAGCCACCGACGACGGCAAGCCCGAGCTGCTTTGGGAATTCGACTGCAATCCCAAGACGGCCAAATACAGCGTCAGCGGCCGCAGCACGCGCAACCACATCATCGGCACGCCCGTGATTTATGACGCCCTGGTGTATATCGCCGTGGGCGAAGACCCCGAGCACGGCGAGGGCAACGGGCATCTGTGGTGCATCGACCCCACCAAGCGAGGCGACGTGAGCAGCGAGCTGGCGGTCAAGGTCGACGACCGCAAGCACGTATTGCCCAAGCGGCGGTTGCAGGCGGTGGTGGAAGAAGATGGCGAAGTGGCCATCGACAATCCCAACTCGGCGGCCATCTGGCACTACGCCGAATACGACGTGAACGGCGACGGCGACATCGCCGATTTTGAAGAAAAAATGCACCGCACCTGCGGCACCGTGGCCATCAAAGACGATCTGCTGTTTATTCCCGACTTCAGCGGTTTGTTTCATTGCCTCGACGCCAAGACCGGCAAGGTGCACTGGACCTTCGACTTGTTCTCGGCCACCTGGGGTTCGGCCATGATCGTGGGCGACAAGGTGTATGTGGGCGACGAAGAGGGCAAGTTGTCGATCTTCGGGCTGTCGTCCGATCCCGACGTGGCCATGAAGAAAGACGACAACGGCGACCGTCAGCCGCTGCACCAGATCGACATGGGCAACTCGGTGTACAGCACGCCGGTGGTTGCCAACAATGTGTTGTATGTCTCGAACAAGTCGCATTTGTTTGCCATCGTGCCCATGGAATCGGGCGAGCAAGCGTCGGCGGAAACGCCCGGCCAAACCGTCGCCGGGCGGTAGCCCGGCCCTCGTCGCCGGCCGAGCCATCGTGCAGCCACTCATCACTCATCACTCATCACTCATCACTCATCACCAACCACCCCCATGAAACGCCTCCTCGACGTCGGCCAGTGCAGTCTCGATCATGGGTCGATCTGCCGGCTGGTCGAAGGGCAGTTCGGCGCCGAGGTGGTGCAGGCCCACCAAATTCACGACGCCCTGGCGACCTTGCGCAAGGAAACCTTCGATCTGGTGCTGGTCAATCGCAAGCTCGATACCGACGGCGACGACGGGTTGAAGCTGATCGAGGCCATGAAAGCCGACGCGCAGTTGTCTGCCACGCCCGTAATGCTAGTGACGAATTTCGCGGAACATCAGCAGACGGCGATCGCCGCCGGCGCCGAGCCGGGCTTTGGCAAAGCGGAGCTCGGCGAGCCCGCCACGCGCGAAAAGCTCAGCCGCTTTTTGGAGGCGAGCTAGATGCAACGAGCCGATAGGCCGGGCGAAGCGAGTCCCACTACGCATCAAGTTAAAAGGTAATTCCGCCCCCAAGCGTCTGTAGGGAACGCCCTCGGTGGCGTTCCGCGAACTGCGATTTGGCGTCGCGCCGCCCCTCACGGAACCGCGCGGAGGGCGTTCCCTAATGGGTTTTGACAATCGAAATCGGTAATCCCGAGATTGCGGCATCCGTAGGGCGACCTTCCTAGGTCGCCCACCGGGAAACCAGTGGAAGCCGCATGGACGACCTAGGAAGGTCATCCTACGGGCCAGTACCGGTCGTGTTCGCCAAAACCGATCAGAGGAAACCGGCGGTTGCCGCCGTCGATTCTTTCATTCTTTCGTCATCTCCCCATCTCCCTTTTATCCCCCTATCTCCTCCCGCCGAGCGCAAGCATGCCTTTTCCCGCCGACGACACGCTCGACATGGCATTATCGCGGCATGGGATTGAACTGGCGCCCGAGCAAACATCGACGCTCGATCGTTACTGCCGTCTGCTCTGGGACTGGAACGAAAAGCTCAACCTGACGCGCCATATCGACTACGAAAAGTTCGTCAGCCGCGATCTGGTCGATTCGCAAGTCCTTGCCCGAAATCTGGAAACCGGCGAGCGTGTGCTCGACGTAGGCACCGGCGGCGGTGTGCCGGGCATTGTGCTGGCGGTGTTGCGCGGCGATTTGCAGGTCGCGCTGTGCGAGTCGGTGGTCAAAAAGGCCCGCGCGGTCGAGCAGATCGTGCGCGATCTTGGCTTGCCGCTAACCGTCTTTCACCGCCGCGCCGAAGACCTGTTATCGGAGAAGCCCTTCGACACGCTCGTGGCCCGCGCGGTGGCGCCGCTGGCCAAGCTGCTCACCTGGCTCGAGCCGCACTGGGGTTCGTTCGACCGCTTGCTGGCGATCAAAGGCCCGCAATGGCTTGCCGAGCGGCAAGAAGCTCGCGACCGCAACCTGCTGCACCACTTGCAGCTTCGCAAGCTCGACACCTGGCCCTTGCCGGGCACCGAGTCGGAAAGCGTGCTTTTGGAAATTCGCCCCAAATAGCTACGGCTCGAACAAGCGGCGATTGGCGGCGGCGGCGGCGCGCAGGCGCGGCATGTCCTCGGCCAACAGATAACCCTGATTCCGCAAGCCGGCGGCCGCTTCCGTGAATTTGGCAAAATAGTCGTCAAAGTCGCGGTATCGCTCGAACAGCGCCGGACGTGGATCGCCGGCCGATTGCCGCTCGGCCCTCGTCTTGCCAAACGGAACGTAACCGCCCGCCAACGTCAGCAACTCGTCCTCGGCGCCGATCGAGCGGTGCCGCAAGTTCCAGCTTGTGAAGGTGGCCACCGGTACGGCTACCGACGGCAGCAACAACGTGCCCCGTTCGTTGTCGTCGTCGCCGTAGGCCGGCGCCAGCACCACGTAGCTGCCGCGACCGATGGGCGGCTCGATCGATGTGCGGCGGCGACTCAAAAACTCCGCCCCGCGATCTAAAAACTCTGGCTGCTGAATCACCTCGGGATATCGCACGCCGGGCAGAGCGTGCCAGCCGCTTTGGGCCTCGTGCCAATCCACCAAAGTGCCCTCTGAGATGCTCGGAAAGACGCTGGGCGGCGGCTCGCGGCCCTCGCGCACCCAAGCATCGAGCGCGGTCAACAGAGCACGCAGCAACGGACGGTAATCGCTGGGGCAATTCGGCAATTGGCCGTTGCCGCGCGGGCCGACCACGCCGCTGCCCGGCCCGTGCTGACAGCCGCCAAAGGTGTAAATGCGCACGCCCGGCGGAATGTCGGCGTCGCGCGTTCCCAACGGATCGGTGTGTACCAGCGAACCGCTGCGGTGCCAATACTCCGACGACGACTGCGTGTGCATGACCTTGGGCGCCGTGTGGCTGGCCAGGGCGCGCCGCAAAATACCGTCGGTCCGCCCGGTAAACGGGTCTTTCTCTTCGCCATAAGCGAAAGGAAAGACATCGGCGGGATAAAAATGGTTGTCGTGCTGGCTGTTGTGCCGCGTGGGCGAGGCGAAGCGGTGGTTGAAGAACCCCAGCCCCGCGCCGGCCACGTGCGGCATGACGCCGTCGAACACTTGCCGGCCTTGCTCGTCGGCATTGAAGCCGTCGTAAACGAACATCCGCAGGCAACGCCCGCTTTGCGAAGTGCCGAAGCCGTGCGCGCGGCGGGCCGCGGGCATGCCATCGGCCAACCGCAATGGATTGCGCTGCGTGTCATCGTACTTCAGGCACGAAATCAGATCGCGAATGCCCGCCAGGCCCGCGCCCTGCACCAGCGACCCTTCCGCCTCGTAAATCAGCTCGTAGATAAAGCCGGGCTGAAACCCGCCGGCGAGCGTCATTTCGATCAGCGGCAATTGGCCACGTTGGCCGTCGGCCTCGATCGGCTGTTGCTCCAGCCGCCACTGCGAGCGCGGAATCGGCACGCGCGGGTCGTGCTGCCGCAGCCGCCAGGTGAGCGTGGCGCCGGCCAAACCCTTTTCGGTCGGCGGATAGCTGCCCTGATTGGC
>DASVHB010000255.1:0-5264 GCA_036379195.1 Pirellulales bacterium | reverse complement strand
GCTCCAAACCCCTCAGCGTTCTCGACGGAAACATGGCGTCGCTCGGCCCACGCGTGAAGGGCGGTGGAGCCTCGTTTGGCTATTCCCGGAACGGCACGGAGTCCGTTCCCTACAGATGTCGAACGTCAGACCCCCCGGTTCGATCGCCGGAACCCGCCAGCTCACTTTTTCAACGCCGCGGCCACAAACTCAAACAGCGCTTTGCTGGCGGGGTCGTCGGGCGTGCCGAGGTGGTCGTTCAGCCGGTTGTGATTGGTCTCCTGCCCGCCGAAGAGGGTGACGGGCACGTCCGCCTCTTTGAGCACGGCGGCCAATCGCTGGGCCTGGGCCGAATTGTCGGGATGATCGGCGACGTAAAGAATCAGAAACGGCGGAATGCGTTTGCCCTTGGCCACGTGGGTGACGGCCGAGTAGTCGCGGTGCTTTTGCGGATCGTTGCCAAACTTCTCGCGGTGGCCAAACTTGGCCTGCGGCTGCCCGTGGACGCGGCGGCGCGTCTCGGCAGTTTCGATGATCGCCGGCACGTCGTAGGTGTCGCCATCGACGGGCACACACCCCTTCAACACGTCGAACGGCACGCCTTCGGCCTTCAGGTAGCGGTCGTCGATGCAGACCAGCGCGGCCAGTTGCGCCCCGGCCGAATGCCCCATGACAAAGATTCGCTTGGGGTCGCCGCCATACTCGGCGATGTGCTTGTGTACCCAGCCCAGCGACTTGGCCACGTCGCGAAAAATGGTCTCCATCTCGACGTTCGGCAGCAGCCGGTAGTTGGTCGAGACAAACACAAAACCCCGATCGACAAACGCCTGGGGCTTGTGCTTCACCTGCGACTTGTCGCCCACTTGCCAGCCCCCGCCGTGAATCCAGAACACCACCGGCAGGTTTTTGGCATCGGGCGGGGCATAGATATCGAGAGTCTGCCGCTCGTTCTTCGGTTCGGCGTAGGGCAGGTCACGCTGAAGGGCCAGCTCGGCGGCAAAGACCGGCGTGGCAAGCAGTAAGAACGCGGCGATGGTTTTCATGGCGGGTGTCTCCAGGGGGGGTGGCGATGCCAATGATGCTAGCATGCGGCGACTTCCCAGGAAAAGCCTTTGCTTTTTTGGAAATCGGGTTATACTTTTCGCTTAAGCGGCGGCAAGGCGTCGCCGCCCGCGGTGGACTGCCACCGCCGGATTTCAGATTCTGTTTGTCTGACTTTGGGAGGGAACCCATGACCCGCGTCCGCCTCAGCACCGTCGATGAGTACGAAAAGGGCCTCAAAGACCGGCTCGAAATGAGCACGGCCGAAATCGGCCTTTCGGTGCGAACCACCAACTGCTTGGAAGAGCGCGGCATCTTCACGGTCAACGACCTGCTGCACTGCACCCGCGAAGATCTGCTGAGCATCTCGAACTTCGGCGAAAAGAC
Organism: Pirellulales bacterium; assembly: GCA_036379195.1. Lineage (GTDB taxonomy): Bacteria > Planctomycetota > Planctomycetia > Pirellulales > JAICIG01 > JAICLL01. The sequence continues at coordinate 3,857 of DASVHB010000255.1, read as the reverse complement.
GCTCGACGAAGTCTATAAGGCCCTGGAGGAAGTCGGTTTTTACCGCCCCAGCCGCCAGCCAGTGGCCGTGGGTTAACGCCCCATTCACGCTGGAACGCGAAGTCTGCGGACGGTCGGAGGATGGCCTGCCTAGGCCATCCCCCGGGTCCGCGGACGGTGGTGCGCCTGGCCGCTACCGGAAGCCATACTTGATGCTCGGATCCGATAATACCGCCAGGGCCCAAATGCCGATCGGCAGGCCGAGCAAAAAAGCGCAACTGCAGGGCAGCATCACCGCGATGGCGCTCGTTACCGCAAGGCGATAGCTGCGGAGTTGCTTCATGCGCAGCCCGCCGAAGATGGCCAGCGGGTAGATGAGCAACGTCGGCAGCGCCACGGCGCACGTCTGCAGGAGCGGGGCCGCATCCCGGCCGCGCTCGGCGGCCGCGCGATCGAGGGCGCCTGCTGCGGCTTCCAGGTCGCGTCGCGCTTCCGGCGGCCGCATCGACGCGAGCCACATCGCCGCAAAATTCATCAGGCAGTTCAACACGATTCCCGCGGCGCCGGTTACGATCAACCCGTTCCCGGCGTGCGACACGCGACGAATTTCCGGCGCCGGTTGCGGCAGATCGGTAACCGGCGACATCTTGAACGGCTTGGATTCGTTGTCGTCACTCGCCATGTGAAAAACATCCCCTAGCATGAACTTCCGGGCCGTCAAGTATCACAGTAGGCGGGCTAGATCGTGCCAAACTTGCTGGTCTTTATCCGAATTACCATCAATACTGAGAACTCGTAATGTTCGTTCGCGAGCGTCCGGCGCCCGGCGCAATCCGCGGACGTTTCATCAATGCGGCCACTTCTCCATATGTTGGACCAGCAAGCGCGCGCAGCGAATGCGAAATGTCAATCCATCTTCCCAATTTGCTCGTCCACGATCCGTCGGCCAGTTGCCTGGCAGCGTGAGTCGGCTTACCGTCGGCGACGAACAACGCAATGCGCTCGAACGTCGGCTCCAGTTTCTCATCGTCGCACTGCAAATAGCCGAGGGATTGAAATGCCAGTAAGAACGCGGTGAGCGTTTCAGACCGTGGAACCCCGGCTGGCCAGGAATAGGCGCCTACCGGCAGCGGCCACCACCATTCGTCGGTTTGACCTGCCGCCCAAGCGATGCAGTTGTATTGGGCACTGGCGGGACTGGTTTCGATAAAACCTTCGGACGCCAAAAAGGGGAACTGTCGAGCCAGCAAATGCTCAATATCCACGTTGTTCAGCCCATTTCAGCCAGGAGGCGGTCATGCGATCGATCTTCCCACGATCGCCGGCGGCGACAGGGTCTTCTCCTGTGATTGCCTTCAACGCCCAAAACCAATGGTCGGGTTCACGCCGCATTTCCGCCACGATCAGGCGCACCGCGTCTTTACCCATTCCAATAATTCTCTGATAAGCCGGATGAAGCAATAGTTCGGTGCCTGATGACGTCAAGGCCGTTGCCGCCTTCCACTCGTCCACGAGATGATGAAAATTCCGCTCGACGGAAAGTTGGCCCGTTTGCTGGAGACCATCGACGGGCGCTGCGGCCGCGCCATCCGACCCGCGCAAGGGGCTGACCCGAACCTCGACTCCCTCTGCCAACGGCACGGGCTCGTCGAGCACCACCTGCCCGTTATGGATATGCCCGCGAAACGTCATATGTTACCCGTGCTCGAAGGAATGAAAGTCATTCGATTTGTACCGCGGTACATTATCGCACGATGCGTGAGGCGCGGCCACTTTTATCGCCGGGGGGACACATGTTACAAATCTGCGGAACCAACAGAACGGCTACCGCGCCGACAGCTCCACCAGCGGCTCGCCCGAAGCGGCCATCGCGCGGATGTCTTCGGTGATCTTCATCGAACAATACTTGGGGCCGCACATGCTGCAAAAGTGCGCGCTTTTGAACGTGTCTTGCGGCAGCGTTTCGTCGTGCATTCGCCGGGCCGTTTCGGGATCGAGCGACAGCCGGAATTGCTCGTTCCAGTCGAAGGCAAACCGTGCCCGGCTCAGCGCGTCGTCGCGATCGCGGGCGCCGGGACGATGCCGCGCCAGGTCGGCGGCGTGCGCCGCGATCTTGTAGGCGATCACGCCTTGCTTGACATCGTCGGTCTCGGGCAGTCCCAAGTGCTCCTTGGGCGTCACATAGCAGAGCATGGCCGCGCCGCTCCAACCGGCCAACGCCGCGCCAATGGCGCTGGTGATGTGGTCGTAGCCCGGAGCGATGTCGGTCACCAGCGGACCCAGCACATAGAACGGCGCCTCCTTGCACCACTCCATCTGCTTTTTGATGTTCATGTCGATCTGGTCCATCGGAATATGCCCTGGACCCTCGACCATCACTTGCGTGTTTTTCCGCCAGCCGCGTTCGGTGAGCTCGCCCAGCACCTTCAGCTCGGCAAACTGTGCGTCGTCGCTGGCATCGGCGATCGAGCCGGGCCGCAAACTGTCGCCCAGGCTCCAGGTGACGTCGTAGGCGTGCATGATGTCGCAAAGATCTTCAAAATGGGTATAGAGCGGGTTCTGCTGGCGGTGGGCCATCATCCATTTGGCGATCAGCGAGCCGCCGCGGCTGACGATGCCCGTCACGCGGTTCATGGTCAGGTGCAGGTGCTCCAGCAGCACGCCGCAATGCACGGTCATGTAATCGACGCCCTGCTTGGCCTGGTGCTCGACCATGTCCAAAAAATGTTGAGGGCGCATGTCTTCGATGTTGCCGCCCAGCTCTTCCAGCATTTGATAGATAGGCACCGTGCCGATCGGCACCGGCGAGGCCGCGATGATCGCCTGGCGAATGCGGTCGATGTCTTTGCCGGTCGAAAGATCCATCACCGTGTCGGCGCCGAAGTGGACGGCGGTGTGCAGCTTTTCCAGCTCGGTCTCGACGTTGCTGGTGACGGCCGAGTTGCCGATGTTGGCGTTGATCTTGCAGGCGGCGGCCACGCCGATGCACATCGGCTCCAGGCGGCCTTGCAAGTGGACCTTGTTGGCGGGGATGACCATTCGCCCGCGGGCGACCTCGTCGCGAATGGTTTCGGCCTCCAGCCCTTCGCGTTTGGCGACGACCTCTATTTCCGGCGTAACCACACCGGCCCGAGCTTGTTCAAGTTGAGTCATACGCGACAAACCTCCTTGGCTGGAAAACCCCGTAACGGGCGAAAAAATCACTTCATTGCTGGTCATCGTAACGACGCCGGGTCGATTGTCAAATCATCGCTCTTCTTGACCGATCTGCCGAAAAGGCATAGAGTTGGTAGTATGACCATGCCTCGCAAGGCCGCCACTCTGGTGATGTTGATTGCGTTGGCGGGCAACTCTGCCGCCGCCAGCTTGCGGCCCTGCTGTTGCAGGGATCGCCGCGAACGGCAGGCGAAACCCGCGCATGCTTGCTGTGAGCAGGCGTCGGCTGAAGCGGCGGCGAATGAAAAACCGGCCACACCGCCGCCGATGGAACGGCCTGCGTGCTGTGCCTCAAAAGCGACCGCTGGTGAGCGCTCGCCCTCGTTGCCGGCGTTCGTCGAGAATCCGTGTTGCTGCGTCAAGTCGTTGCCCGCCACGCCGCCGGCGCGGAATGAGATGGGCTTTCGCTCAGTCGCGCCGGTCGATCAGGCGGTGGTAGCCGGTAGTTTGCGTCTGGCCGACTTTCCGCCCGCCAAGCAACGCCTTCGCCGCGGCGAGCCTGGGCTGCTGTTTGCCACCGCGCCCACGGTCTGCACTCTTTATTGCATTTGGCTGAATTGATACGTCGATCGTCAGCATCGATCGACGATTTCACCAAATTCAATAAGGAGTTGATCCATGAAGCGTTTATCGTTCGTGACTTTGCTCGTGGCAGTGATCGC
>DASVHB010000254.1:0-6096 GCA_036379195.1 Pirellulales bacterium | reverse complement strand
TTACTTCGGCCCCGCGGTTGGTGAGCTCGCGGGCCACTTCCGGAAAGAAACCGTCGTAACAGACCATCATGCCCAGCTTGCCGAAGCGCGTGTCGAACACCGGATAGTCGTGCCCGGGAGCCACGCCGGAGGCAACTTCGTTGCGCGGCAGCGAGACCTTTCGATATTTGCCCACCAGTGTGCCGTCTGGCCCCAGCGCCACCGCCGTGTTGTAGACCAGGTGCGCGGCTCGCTCGTACACGCTGAGCACGATATACAGATTGTGCTGCTTGGCCAGCGCGCCGAAATATTCGGTGGTGGGGCCGGGCACCGGCTCGGCGGTATCGACCGGCGGCACGTGCCTGCCGTAGTAGGTGAGCGTTTCGCCCAGCACGATCAGGTCGGCTTTTTGCCTGGCGGCCTCCGCGACGAGAGCCGCGGCTTCTTCGCGATTGGCGGCGGCTGATTTGCCGCTGGGCCGGAAGTGAGCGGCGGCCAGCCGCACCTTCCGGCCGGCGGAGGGAGCTGTGGGAGTAAGCGCCACTTCGCTCCATTCAATCCGTCCGCCCGGCGGCGCCCATTGCAAATGAAGTTCGATCACGGCGCGGGTCGCTTGCGAGGGAGCGCGGTAAACGTCGCTTACTTCGGTCCACCCGTGGCTATCCGTCTCTTTGTCGATGGGAAACTCCGGCTCGGCGACCAGTTTCCAGCCTTTCAAATAGCTCTGTGGGCTGGCAGCCTCACTCGGCACGGGTTGTGACTTGTCATTCTGCCACACGATCCGCACGACCGCGGTCTGGCGGGGCAACGCGACGCCCTCGACTTTGCGAGCCGCGTGAAACCGGTAGTGCCGTCCGCCTTCTACGGGAACGGTCGTGGTCCACCAACCATCCAAGCCATCACGGTCGGCCTGGATGACGAAGGCGCCTTTGGCATCGCGGCCGCCGTGGTCCGCGTACGAAAACGTCGGCCGCAGTTCATCACGCGGCGCCGCCGTGCTCCACCCCTGCGGAGTCGCCAGCTCGCCGGCCGCCCCCGCCGCCGGCCGCCCATCACCGCCATCGGCCAGGCCGGCCATCAACACGGCCACCGCGATCAGTTTGCCAATGGTTCGCATAATGAAGTACCTCAGAGGTTCAAAGCGGAAAGTATTGTACCTGACCTTTGCAGTCGTCGCATTGAGATTCTGATCGAGAAGCAACCCGATCAGGGCATTAGGCCTTCCGGCGGAGATTCGCGCCTGACGCACCCAACCGTATTTTACCAGCCAACCGTTAAACGCACCATGTGGCGGAAGCTACTTCTTCGATCATCGTGATGAGATCACGGTATTGATTGCCAGGGAAGATAGTCTAAGCCAAATGAAAAGCCTTTGCTTTCCAAGAGCAACACGCACTCGCTGTTGTTCCCACAAGGGCTGATGCCATCGCCTTCGGTCCTGACGACGTGCGGAAAACATCGTGTTGTGGTATGCTAGCGAGCGCATTCGGGGCGGACGAAGAATGAGTTCGTGGTTCGATCGGCCATCGCCAAACCTCTCCCGGAGGGAGTGGAATCTCCGTAACAGGAGTGCCCGATGTCGCAGCTTGCAATTCTAATCGGCCTCAGCCTGACCGCGGCGGCGGGAGATGATCAGGTCGACTATCTTCGACAGATCAAGCCGATTCTTCAACAGCGCTGCTATGCCTGCCACGGCGCGCTCAAACAGGAATCTGACTTGCGTCTCGATAAGGGCGACTTCATCCGACGCGGCGGGGCGGACGGCAAAATCATCGAGCCGGGCAAGCCCGTGGCCAGCCGCCTGATAGAACGAGTTTCGGCGACCGATCCCGCGGAGCGCATGCCGCCTCAAGGCGCGCCGCTTTCAAGATCCGAGATCGCCGCGATTTCGGCCTGGATCGCCTCCGGCGCTGAGACGCCCGACGACGAAAAACCTCAGGACGATCCCGCCGCGCATTGGGCCTTCCGCCGCCCGGTGCGTCCCGCAGTGCCCGTCGGGCGGCCCGAATGGTCAACGAACCCCATCGATGCCTTCCTTGCGGCACGCCAGAGGGCTGAGGGCGTCGAGCCGTTGGAGGAGGCCGATCAAGCGACACTCCTGCGGCGAGTTACGCTCGACCTGATCGGAGTGCCGCCGTCGCGCGACGAGCTTCGGGCATTTCTGTCCGACAAGGCCGACACGGCCTACCAGCGTGCGGTCGACCGATTGCTGGCCAGCCCGCAATACGGCGAGCGGTGGGGGCGGCACTGGATGGATGTCTGGCGCTACAGCGACTGGTATGGCCGCCGCGCCGTGCCCGATGTGATGAACAGCTATCCGCACGTCTGGCGTTGGCGCGACTGGATCGTCCGCTCGCTGAACGACGACAAAGGCTACGATCGGATGATCGTCGAGATGCTGGCGGCCGACGAGGCGGCGCCGGGCGACGACGCCAACGTCGTGGCCACCGGCTTTCTCGTGCGCAACTGGTTCAAGTGGAACTACGAGAACTGGATGAAGGACAACGTCGAGCACACGGCCAAGGCGTTTCTCGGCCTGACGATCAATTGCGCCCACTGCCACAACCATAAATACGACCCGATCACGCAGGAAGAATACTTTCGCTTCCGCGCGTTCTTCGAGCCGCTGGAACTGCGTCAGGACCGCGTCGCCGGGCTGCCGGATCCCGGGCCGTTCAAAAAATACGTCTATGCTGAGTCCTACGGGCCCATCGCTGCCGGCCTGGTGCGCGTGTTCGATGAGAAGCTCGACGCGCAGACGTTCATGTACGTCAAGGGCGACTCGCGCAATCGGATGGACGGCAAGCCGCCGGCCGAGCCGGGCGTGCCCGCAGTTCTAGGTGACATCGACTTCAACGTCGTGCCGCTCGACTTGCCGCCCGAGGCTTATTATCCCGGCCTGTCGGCGTTGATCCGCCAGGAAGAAATGGCGAAAGCGGCTGCGGAGATGACCAGCGCCAAAGCGTTGTTGGCCAAATCGCAAGAGCGGGTCGCTGCTGCGGAAAAGACGCTTGCCGACGTAAACGCCCGCTTGCAGCAACCGCTGACGGCGCAGAATCGCCCGGGGCCCGAGGCGCTCGCCCTAGCGCAGCAAGAGCATCTCGACGCGCGGCTATCGTATCGAGTTGACGAGCAGCACGTCGCCAGCGCCGCTGCACACCAGCGCGCCCTGGCAGAGCGCATCGCTGCCGACGACGCCCGCTATCGCGGCCTCGGCGACGCCACAGCACAAGCGCGCGCCGCTTGGAAGGCCGAGAAACAGGTTGCCTGGGAAGACGCGCTGCTGCAAGTGGCGCGGGCCGAACGCGGCTTGATCGCCGCCGAACGCAAATCGGCCGGCGACGCCAATGCCAAGCCGGAAGCCGACAAGGCAAAACAGCAGTTGGCCGACGCGCGTGCGGCGGCCGACGCGGCGCGAGCGGCGCTGGCCACGTCTGGCGACACTTACACGCCCCTTTCGCCCATCTATCCGGCGCGCAGCACTGGCCGCCGCCTGGCGCTGGCCCGATCAATTGCCAGCTCCAGCAATCCGTTGACGGCCCGCGTGGCCGTCAATCACATCTGGCTGCGTCATTTTGGGCGAGGCCTGGTGGAAACGCCCGCCAACTTCGGGCATAGCGGCAAAGCGCCCTCGCATCCCGCGCTGCTCGATTGGCTGGCCGTGGAGCTGATGGAGCAAGGCTGGCGGATGAAGCCGCTTCACCGGCTGATCGTCACCAGCCGTACCTATCGCTTGCGGTCGCACTTGGGCAAACTCGATCATCCGAACCTGGCGATCGATCGCGATAATCGGCTGTATTGGCGCGCCAATACGCGCCGCATGGAAGCCGAATGCGTGCGCGACAGCATCCTGGCCTGCGCCGGCCAGCTCGATACGCTCATGGGCGGTCAAGAGCTCGACGCCGAGCAGGGCCTGGTTTCGCGCCGCCGGAGTCTCTACTTCGCGATTCACGGCGAGGCCAAAATGTCGCTGCTCGAACTGTTCGACGCACCCGACGTCTGCGATTGCTACGAGCGCGTGTCGTCGGTGCGGCCGCAGCAGGCATTGGCGCTGGCCAATAGCGACTTGCCGCTGACGTGCAGCCGCAGGCTGGCCGGAACTTTGTGGCAGGAATCGTCGGCCTTATCGGACGTCGCCCAGCGAGAAGCGGCGTTTGTACGCGCCGCCTTCGAACAGATTCTTTCTCGCCCGCCAAACGAGGCAGAGCTGCAAGCCTCGCTGGACTATGTTGCCCAGCAAGAGCAAGAATTGGCAACGGTGAAACCGCTTGAAGCTCCGACCGCGAACGTGCCGCCGCCGTCGAGCGATCCCGCTCAGCGAGTGCGCGAAATGTTGATCCACGCTCTCTTTAATCACAATGATTTTGTGACCATTCGCTGACCGCTTTTGATTCGGAATTAGTAATCCAGGAAAAGCCCCATCCCCTGGGAGGAGCATGCCTCGGGTCCCGTCGATGCCCACCAGTAGCATTCCTCGTCCGATGATCAGTTTGCCGACGTTGAGTGGTTCCGCGCCTACCCTTTGCTATAATTGAACCGCGGCGGTTCGGATCCCAGCCTAAAGGCGCGACTGCGTGATCGTCTATATTTGGGGGAGCCTGACCTCCGATAATTTTACTCCGCGACCGAATAAAGACACCGTCGGCGGACCAGGGCAACAGCCCGGGTTGTCCGCGTCTGACGCGATTCCGCCGGGGAGAAAGGCGCAGGGAATCGACACGGAAAAACTCAAGCGTCCGCTGCTGGCGATTCCCGACGATATTACGCAGGGCGGCACGGCTGGGCATTTTTCGATTGCACCCGTTAATGAAATGGGCGATGTTGATCGCGAACAACTGGATGCCTGGGCCGCGTCGCGCGGCTCCGGCAAAACACATGAGTTCACGCAGCTATTGCTCGACGCTGTGGTGCAACCGAATGCGAAGGGATGAATGTAATGGCCTCGGCAACGACGACCGCTTTTCAACCCGTGGGTCGAATGGAACACTTAGAACGTCTCGCGATCTTGGCGGAGTCGCCGGCCGCGGCAGCGGCGCTGTGGGATGACGTGCATGAAAGCGTTCAATCGGATTTGGCCCTCCTGGAGGCCGAAGTTCGCCGCACGATCCCGGGAGTCCGAGTGGATATAGGCCGAACGCATGGAGGCCGGTTCTACTTGTTTTCGTATCGGACTTTTTCACTTCCCGATGGCCATGTCGATCCTGTAGTGGCCGGGGTCACTTTCGCACCGGCTCCGGACGGCGTGACCGTGGAGGCGGACGTCAACGGCGAACAAACGGGCGACTGGATCGCGGCCGTGCCGTGCAAAACGGTGGTAACTTCTCGCGACGCGTTGTTGCACGCGGCGCACGATTCGGCTCGACGATTGTGCGGATTCGCCGATGCAGTCGCCGCCGCTCTCAGAGATCCTTCCCGCAACGTCAATTGAAGGTTCAGCCGAGCGTAACCACAAATGATCGAATCTCCGAGTTTGTCGCTGAAGGAGAAGGAAGCGTTTATCCGCGACGCGCTTGGAGCGATGGCGCAGCATTCGTTCGGCTTCATTTGCAGCATCATTGGTGTTGTGGATGAAAAGATGGGGCGGCATTACGGGTCGGCCCTCCGCTGCAAACTCGATGGCCGACGAGCGGTATTGACGGCGCTGCACGTCATCGAGGCCGCCCGTCACGAACCACTTGGACTCGCCATTTCAGCCGGCTACGGTCAGCGTCCCTATATCGTCGAGGGCCCAGTGAACGTTGATCCGATCGCCGATATGGCGATCTATTTTTTGCCCGATGATTATCCATGCGCCGATAGCTCCTTCTGGCCTTCAACGCGCATCCACCGTTCGATCGACCAGCTAAGCACCGATTATCTTTTTCTTCACGGCTTTCCTGGAAAGCATAGCAATCCTTCGCGACTCCTGGGGGGAGTGGTTAGTCAATCTCTCCCCTATGGCGCGATGCGGCGGCTGGACGATCTGCCCGGCGATCTCGAACCGTTTCAATTTGCAATCGAGTACGATCCTGTTGGAATGGTCAACGAGACGGGGCTGGCCCAGGACGTAATTGACCCGCACGGACTGTCGGGAAGCCCGGTTTGGCGGATCGGCGTTAGTGGCCGGTCCTCTCACGT
>DASVHB010000253.1:0-2708 GCA_036379195.1 Pirellulales bacterium | reverse complement strand
GGGCAATCGTCGCCTGAAGGTGCTCGTGCGGGCGGGCGTCGGAACGGACAACATCGACAAAGTGGCAGCCACAAGGTTGGGCATCGTGGTGATGAACACGCCGACGGGCAACACACTGAGCACGGCGGAACACACCATCGCCATGATGATGGCGTTGTCGCGAAACATCGCCGCGGCGAACCAGAGTCTGGTGGAGGGACGTTGGGAGCGAAATCGTTACATGGGCACGCAACTCGCCGACAAGACCATCGGCATTGTCGGCCTCGGCCGCATCGGGCAGGCGGTGGCCGTGCGGTGCCGAGCACTGGAAATGCGCGTGCTCGGCTACGATCCGTTCGTCACCGAAGAGCGGGCGCGCGAATTGGGCGTGGAAATGTTCACCGCCGTGCCCGACATGCTGCCGCACGTCGACTATCTCACCGTTCACACGCCGCTGACGCCCGAAACGCGCAACCTCGTGGGGGCCAAAGAGTTGGAATTGATGCGCCGCGGCGTGCGGCTTGTCAACTGCGCCCGCGGCGGAATTTATGACGAGGCCGCGTTGCTCGCAGGGCTGCGGTCGGGCAAGGTGGGGGGCGTGGCGCTCGACGTATTCGCCCAGGAACCCTGCACAACCAGCCCCTTGTTTGGCACGCCAAACGTGCTCTGCACGCCGCACTTGGGCGCCAGCACCGAGGAGGCCCAGACGCAGGTGGCCGCCGAGGGAGCGCAATTGCTGATCGACTTCCTCAGCACCGGCGCCATTCGCCACGCGGTGAACGTCGCTTCGATCGATCCCAAAAAGCTGACCGAATTGCGAGACGAGCTTGACGTTGCCTATCGTTTAGGACTGCTGCTGGCCCAACTTGATCGGACGCCGGCCAGGGCCTGCCGCCTTTCCTATCGCGGCGAAGTGGCCGGCCACGATACAAAGCTGCTCACCGCCACGGTGGCCGCGGGGTTGTTGCAACAATCGCTGGAAGACGAAGTGAATTTTGTCAACGCCGAAGTGCTTTTGCGCGAGCGTGGCATTGAACTGACCCAGCAATCGACCACCCAGCGCGGGGCGTTCGCCTCGGTGATCACCGCCGAGTTGGTGACCCAGGCGAACACCTATAAAGTGTCCGGCACCTTTTTTGGCCATGAAATGGCCAGACTGGTGCAAGTGGATGATTATCGGCTCGACGCTTTTTTGGATGGGGTGCTGCTGATCTTCACGCACCGCGACGTGCCCGGAATTATCGGCAAAGTCGGCACCATCTTTGGCCAGCATGGCGTCAACATCGCCCAGATGGCGGTGGGTAGGACCAAGCCGGGCGGCGACGCCATCGGCATTTTGAATCTCGACAGCCGTCCGCCGGCCGAGGCGCTGAACGAGGTGCTCAGCCACACCGACATTCTCAGCGCCACCGTCATCGAACTGCCGGCACCCGGCGAATTGCCGCACTGGCTGGAAGGATAGTGGCGAATTCAAGTTTGTAGGGTGGGCATTGCCCACCACGCCGACCAATCGGCTTTCCATTTTCGGAATGCCCGCAAGCCGCACACGCCAAATGCTCTCGCGTAACCGGTATATGCCGTACCGGCGGAAGTGTCCGCGCAGAATCTCGCCTTTTGCGAATCGATTCTCTGTACCCAAACTCGCGCGGCGGCCGACCTAGTTGTCGGGCGGCACGGAGGTTGCCGCGAGCGGTTGCCGGCGCGACGGCACGACGCTTGCATTGCGTTCTGTACAAGTTCCACGTAAACCTGAAACCTCCTGACCACATAAGCCTCATGGCCGATATGCCGCTTGCCGACCGGGTCCACTCGGTCCTGGAAAAGAATCCCCACGTTCCGCACCGCACCCTGCGGTTTGAAACCAACCAAGGGCACGTTGTTTTGAAAGGTGTCGTCCGCACTTATTACCAGAAGCTGATGGCGCAAGAGGCGCTGTTGCATGTCGACGGGGTCGAGCAGGTTGAGAACCAGCTTGAAGTGCTGAATTGACTGCGACCGGCCGGGCGGCATCGTGTATGATTTATTCTTCGCTTGAATGAATCTCCCGATCTCGACTTCATGGGTTTGGCGCATTCTATGGAACGACGTTTTCAAACCGTGGCCATTTTGGGCGTCGGCCTGATTGGCGGCTCTATCGGTCTGGGTTTGCTGCGCCGCAGGCTGGTTCGCCGCGTCATCGGCATCGGCCGACGCGCGGAAAGCCTGCGCATCGCCAAAGAGCTGGGAGCCGTAACCTCGACGACTGTCGTGCTCGAAGAGGGCGTTGCCGAGGCGGATCTGGCGGTCGTTTGCACGCCGGTCGGCCGAATTGTCGAAGATGTGCGGACCTTGGCGCCCGCCTGTCGCCAGGGCACGGTCATTACCGACGTCGGCAGCACCAAGGGCGCCATCGTCGCCGGGCTGCGCGGCGGCTTGCCGGAAGGCGTTTGCTTTATTGGCGGCCATCCGCTGGCGGGCGGCGAACAAAGCGGCGCCGCGGCCGCCGACGCCGACTTGTTTGTCGATCGCACGGTCGTCCTCACGCCTGACGTTCGCACGCCGCTCGACGCGCTCGACGCGCTCGGCGTTTTTTGGCGCGACTTGGGATCGCGGGTTGTCGAAATGGAAGCCGCCGAGCACGATCGGGCGCTGGCGGCCACCAGTCATCTGCCGCACCTGGCCGCCGCCGCCTTGGCCGCGGCGACTCCGCCCGAATTGCTGCCGCTAACCGCCGGCGGTTGGGCTGATTG
>DASVHB010000252.1:0-4347 GCA_036379195.1 Pirellulales bacterium | reverse complement strand
CGACGCGAACTGAGGCGTGTAGCTGCCGGTAACTTGCACCGCGATCGATTGGCCGAACGTGGCGTTCGTCCATGCTCCCAGGTTGTTGCCGGTGGTTGGATCAACGCGGTAAATCGTCACGACCGGGTTGATCCACGAGTTGACGGTCGAGAGTCGCCCCGTCACTACGTTTTGTATTTGCTGTGTCGTGGCTGTCGACGTATTGACCACGGCAAAGCGGGCGCCGGCGCGCGCGGCGTTCTCGATCGCCTGCTGCGCCGACAGAAACTTGCCGTATTCAAAGATGCCGAAGAAAAACATCAGCACCACAGGCAGCACGAAAGCCGTTTCGACGACGGCTGTGCCTCGGCGCTGACAACGATGGTCGCCTTGTCGTAGTCGCATATGCCACTCGCCATTTCTACTCCGGCGGAATCGTGGTGTTTACATTCACCGGCACATCGCGCATGGAAGACCACGTAGACGACCAGGCCATGCTGCTAGCCGTGGTATAAAGGCTGCTGTTAAGCCAGCGGAGATTGGTCACGGGCACCGTGACCGACACTTGCAGTTCATCGAGTTGATTGGCGGCGGTGGGGTCGAGCCCACTGGTCAAGTTGACCACCTGCACCGTGGCCCCACCGGTCGATACCTGGTTTGCCGACAGGTATTCGAGAATGTTTTGCTGAATCTGGGCGGCCGTTTGCAAGCCGGTTGAGGCCTGGCGGCCCCCTTCTCGGCAGGCGTTGGCGGCAATTTGCGCCGCCGCGAGATAGCGGCCCACTTCCCAGATGCCGAAGAGCAACAGAACCAAGAGCGGCAAAACAAACGCCGCTTCGACTGCCACCGCGCCGCGGCGGTGGCCAAGGGGCCGTTGCTTGAGAGAAGATTGCGACATGGCGAGCCTTTCTGGCGCACCCCGCTCGGCGCAATCGTCGATCGCATTGAATGGCCCGTATCGAACGATTGCGTCGGGCCGTGGTGGTTGGCGGCGAAGGATGAAGGGCTTCTCCTTCGCCGCCAATCCAACCGTAGGTCGCATTCCGCCCGTCGTCAAATTCCTCGGGCTACTTCTTCTCGCCGGTCACTTCTTCTCGGCGGCGGCCCCTTCGGCAGCGGCGCCTTCTTCCTCTTCCTTGCGCTTCTTCTTCTTTTTCATGGTGATCTTGTAGACCCGCACTTTGGGCAAGCCCAGCGGGCTTTGGCCTTCTTGCCAACGATCGGACGCTTGCAACCGCGCGATGCGCTCGGCCCGCGACAGCACGCTGCGCGAGCGGACCAGCCCAGCCCGCAGTTGAAGGCTTTTATCCATGGTCATGTCGAAATTCCTCCGAGGCGACTTCCCTGGCGCGGGTGGTCGCGGCGATGATGGTTTGCTTGGTGAAAGAACCCGGTAGTATACGGTCGCCGGCTCATCTCTTCAAGGACGCGGACGGCGGGGCATGATCATCGGCTCACACCAACTCGCTTTAGGACACCGTCGATGGCACGGCCCGTGGCACGCGCAGCAAACAAAGCATGGCTGCCAGCCGGGCCACACTCGACAGTCCAAAAATGAACAGATAGGTCGCGGGAGCTTCGCCCACCAGCCGCAAGATACCACCGCCCAATAAGGCGCCCAGGGCTGTCGCCACCGCGTTGCCCGCGTTGTAGGTGGTGAGCACGCTGGTCCGCTCGTCGTCGCCAATGGCTTCGAAGAACAACAGGCAGATGGCCAACTCGTAGCCCGCCCAGGCCAGTCCCGCCGCCACTTGTACCAGCAGCAAGTATCCAAAGGCGTTGGACACCAGCCAGAAGGCCGAGACGGGGGCGATCGCCAATCCGCCGATCCACAAGAGCTGCGGAGTGCCGATCCGCCGCGCCAGCCGCCCCAGCGCGGGCAAAGCCACCGCTTTGGTTGCATAGGAAGTGGCGATCAAGGCCACATATTCGTAATACGAAAAGCGAATGTGCTTGAGCATGTAGGGCGTGAAGAACGGACCGGCGATCTGCGCGGCCGTCTGCACGGCGAAAAAATAAATCAGCAGCGCACCATCCGATCGGTGCGGCCCCAGCAGTTCGGTAAGGCTTACCCCGCGATGCTTGTTGCCGGGCGGCGACGGCTCGCTTTGGCTGGCCAATAGCGCGGCGGAAATTAATCGGCAAATCGAGGCGGTCAGGAACAGTGCGACAAATGCCGTAATGGCACGTGAGGTGCCGGCGAAGTATTGGAGTGTAAAGCCACCGGTCAAAAAACCCATCAGCACTCCGAGCTGACTGAAACGGGTGCGATGGGCGAAATAGCCGGCCCGCATGGCGCCGGGCACGAGCGTGGCGGCCCAACTATTCCAGGCCGGGCCAGCGGCCATGCCCGCCCCCCAATAAAGCGCCGCCATGCCGAACACCAGCCAGGCAGAGATGCCTCCGGTCCAGGCCGCCGCCGCCAAGGGCAGAAACGCCATCGCCTGGCAGGCGGCGCACAACACGACCCACCGCCGATGCGACCCGAGCCAGCGGATTGCCGCCGGCGAAACCAACTGCAACAGGGCCCCGGCCACCATGGGCAGCGTGGCCACCAGACCCGCCGCCAGTTCGCCCATGCCCGCCGCCAGCACGAACGCCGGCAAATAGGTCTCGCCGATGCCTACCATCACGCTGAAGATGGCGCCATCGGCGGTCATGGCGCGCAGATCTCTACGAGTTCCGCCGCGCGGCGCCTCGGCCGGAGGCGACAGCACCGCGCGCCGACGTGGCGCGGGACGAGCTACGGTAGCCATGCGACTGCCCCGCGCGCTGCTTTAGGCGCGGCCTTGGTGGATACTTGTACGCGCCCGGCATTGCGAATACATTGTCGGCCATGAAAGCCATCGCCGTCCGTCCGGGAACCCCCAACAGCGTTCATCTGGCCGACCTGCCGAAGCCCAAGCTGACCGACATTGCCGGCGGGCGCGGCGTGTTGGTCCAAGTGCTCAAAGTCGGAGTCGACGCCACCGACAAAGAAATCAACGAAGCCAAATACGGCAACGCTCCGCCCGGCTACGACTTTCTCGTGTTGGGTCATGAGTCGTTCGGACGGGTGGTCGAAACCGGCCCGAACGTCACGCAAGTGCGGCCGGGTGACTATGTAACCGCCACGGTCCGGCGTCCGGGCGGCTCGATCTACGACCAGATCGGCACCTCGGACATGACCAGCGACGAGATCTACTACGAACGGGGCATCAACCTGTTGCACGGCTTTTTGACCGAGTTCTATGTCGAAGATTCGGAGTTTATCGTCAAAATGCCGGTCGGACTGAAGCACTTGCACGTGCTGGCCGAGCCGATGAGCTGCGCAGCCAAGGCGGTCGAGCAGGCGTTCGAGGTGCAGCGGCGGCTGAAAGTGTGGCGGCCCAAGGTGGCTTGGGTGCTTGGCGCCGGACAGATCGGCCTGCTTTCGACGCTCGTTCTGCGGCTGCGCGGCCTGCAGGTTTACACCGCGGCGCGATCGCCCGCGCCCAACCTCAAGTCCGAAATCACCGAAGGCTTCGGCGCCCACTACATCAGCACCGAGCGGACACCGTTGGTAGACCTGGTCAGGCAGACCGGCAGGCCCGATCTGATTATCGATGCCACCGGTTCCAGCGCCATGGCCTTTGCCGCCATGGAGCACCTGGGGCATAACGGGGTGTTGGTGTGGACCAGCATCACCGGCGGGCAGGGCCGCGCGCAGGTACCCAGCGACAAAATCAACCTCGAATGGGTGCTCGGCAACAAGCTGTTGCTCGGCTCGGTCAATGCCAACCGCGGACATTTTGAGCAGGGAATCAAAGACCTGGCGCTGGGGGAAGTGATGTATCCGGGCGTGATCGAGCGAATACTTACCAACCCCGTCCAGGGCCTGGACCATTACGCCCAGATGATGCAACTCTTGGTGGAAGACAAAAACGCGCTGAAGGTCTACGTCGAAGTGGCTTCAGAATAGCTCAGGCGGACTCTAAGCAACTCTACCTTATGCCGGACCGCCGCTGTTGGCCCGGTCCTTATTGGCAGGAGCACGGGTTGGGGGCATAGGTGGTTGTGGGGGTGCCATAATACGACCCTGACGTATAGGTCGGTCCGTAAGCAGGCTGGCTGAAAAGGCCGCCGGGACGGCAGCATCCGGAAAGCGAGGTGGCAGCCACCAGTCCGCAGCAGAGCAACAGCCATTTCATCAGAAGCAATTCCTTCGGCGCCGTCGTCGCCAGCAGCGCAGCGTTGACGGACCGCTCTCGAGCGAGGATGAGAAGTGATGGGGCCGAGACGATAGGCCAATGCCCCATTTCGGTCAAGAGCAGTCATCACCCGGCCGATAGTCGCGATAGTCGGGGTTCGGCGTCGGCATGGCGGCGGCTACTTCTTTCCGCCAGCCGT
>DASVHB010000251.1:0-2844 GCA_036379195.1 Pirellulales bacterium | reverse complement strand
AGCGCAAGCGAGGCAATTTCGTTGCGCGTCCTCGCTTGCGCTTCGGGTTAGTGTGGGCTGATGAATAATCTGGGCTGGTCCCGGCTTTTGTGGCGCGCGTTTGGTTGCCCTAACCGGCAAAGTCGATTGATGTCGAACCGGCGCTGCGGCCGATGAAGAATCTGCCCAGGCGATGGATGGTCGCCGCCGTGCCGACGCCGGGCGTGTCTTAAAGGGGTGTAAATCATGCTGTCGCTCGCCGCTTGCGCCGAGCTGCTCGCCGATTTGGAGCTGCGGCACGATGAAGTGCTGCGGCAACTCGATGAGCTCGACCGCCGGGTGGAAACCGCGATCGAAGAATTCGCGCGCGTCCGCACGTTAACCTTGGCGACCTTCTTTCCCGCCAAGGGCGAGCTGCGCGCGGCGGCCTGATGCGGCGCGGTCGCCGGGACTGGTTGAGAGGTTTCTCAGGACCGGCGCGCTGGAAGACGGCACGGTCCACCCGACGCGCGAAGTCTCTCCGCTGTTGGCCGACATCGCGCTGAACGAAATAACACACATTCTCCTTACGGAGCGATTTCCACGGGGCCGCCCGGTGCGGGAAATCCGCACGCCGGTAAATGCGAGGAATCAACCTCGTAGCGACAACGGGGAGGCGGAGGTCTCACGACCTCCCCCTTACCCACCTGTGGGCGACCAACTCGACTCTAAATGACCTTGCACGATCATGGGAACACGGAACGCCACAGAGGGCGTTCCCTACAGATTTTTGGCTTCCCATGATCGTGCAAGGTCATTTAGGACACCACCCGCAAGTCGAAAACCTTGCCGCACGCGGTTCGGGGCGGTACAAAGAAAGACGGCGGTCACCATGCTGGCGACATGCGCTGGGGTTAACCTCGTGCGGGGCGGTCCGATCAATTCACCGGGAGGCCGACGATGGATACATTCTCGCGCCGCGATTTGTTGCGTGCCACGGGCTTGGGCCTGTGGGGCGTCAGTGCCAGCGGCTGGTTGCCGCTGCTGGCTGACGAAGTTGCGCGGCATCCCAACCGCCGGCGGCAGTGCGTGTTGCTGTGGATGCCCGGCGGACCGAGCCAGATCGACACCTTCGATCTGAAGCCGCGGCATGCCAATGGCGGTCCCTTCAAGGAAATCGCCACCAGCGTGCCGGGGCTGGGCCTCAGCGAGCACCTGCCGAAACTGGCCTCGCTGGCAGAGCACCTGGCAATCGTTCGCAGCCTCAGCACCAAGGAGGGCGATCATGGCCGCGGCACCTACCTGATGCGCACCGGGCATCAGCAGGGCGGGCCCATCAAATATCCGGCCATCGGCGCGTCGCTGGCCAAGGCCGTCGGTTCGGAAGACGCCGAAGTGCCGAACTACGTGAGCATCGCACCCACGGTGCAATTCAGCCCCGACGCCTTCGGTCCTGGCTTTTTGGGTGCGCGCTACGCGCCGCTCACCGTCGGCGTGCGCGGTCCGGCCGAGGGGCAGAATGCTTCGCGTTATGCCGAACTGGGCGTCGACGATCTGCTGCCGCCCGCGCGAATCGGCGCGTCGCAAGCCGCCGGGCGTCTCGAACTTTGGCGCACGCTGCAAAGCAGCTTTGTCTCGCGGCATCGGACGGCCTCGGCGCTGGCTCATCAAACCGTTTACCAACGGGCCGAGAGAATGATGCAGAGCGACGCCGCCCAAGCCTTCGATCTCTCGCAAGAGCCGGACCGCGTGCGCGAGGCGTATGGCCGCGGCCGGTTCGGCCAAAGCTGCCTCATGGCGCGACGGCTGATCGAAAGCGGCGTGCCGTTCGTCGAGGTGGTGTTGGGCGATGGCATCGCCTGGGACACGCACCAAAATAATTTTCCGATGGTGACCAACCTGTCGGCGGAACTCGACGCCGGCTGGGGCACGCTCATCCGCGAGCTGGCCGAACGCGGCCTGCTCGAAACGACCACCATGCTCTGGATGGGCGAGTTTGGCCGCACGCCGGGCATCAATCGCACGGCGGGGCGCGACCATTTTCCCGCCGCCTGGAGCTGTGTGTTTGCCGGCGGCGGCATTCACGGCGGCCAGGCCTATGGCCGCACCAGCGACGACGGCTTGCAAGTGGTCGACGGCAAGGTGAACGAAGGCGACGTGCTGGCCACTTTGTGCGCGGCGATGGGCGTCGACCCGAACAGCGAGAACATCTCGGACGAAGGCCGCCCGCTTCGCCTGGCCGAAGGCAAGCCGATCGAGGCAGTTCTATCTCGCAAGCGAGCCGTGGGGGCGTGAGCGGCGCCGGGTCGCCGCGAGTTGGCGATTCATCACCATTCTTTTCTACTCCGGAGACTCGTGATTTTGATTGCCGCCGATCTGGCCGAACGGCATGAACCGCTGGGCGAACTCTTCTCGTTGCCCGACCGCCGCGATGCATGGAATCGCTACCGCCTGACCGACGAACAGGTGGCTTCGTTTCACCGCGATGGTTATGTGGCCGGCGTGCGCGTGCTCGACGAGACGCAAGTCGAGCGGCTGCGACACGAACTCAGCGAGTTGACCGACGCTTCGCACCCCGGCCACGGCTTGTTCTACGAGTATCACTCGAACGAGTCGCCCGACCCCAGCCGCGTGCTGTTTCACGCCTTGGGGGCCTGGCGGATCACGCCGGGCTTTCATGACATTCTCTGGCACCCGGCGTTCACCGTGCCCGCCTCGCAGCTTTTGGAGGGCGCGGTGCGGTTCTGGCACGATCAATTGTTTTGCAAGCCGGCGCACGACGGGGGCGTCGTCGCGTGGCATCAGGACTATTCGTACTGGACTCGCACCAAGCCGATGGCGCATCTTACTTGCTGGATCGGCCTCGATGACGCGACTACGGAAAAC
>DASVHB010000250.1:0-12183 GCA_036379195.1 Pirellulales bacterium | reverse complement strand
AGGTGCAGGTCTTCGGCCTGCATCAAAAGCTCGATGTCTTTTTGCGGGCGATGCACGTGCAAATCGCCCGACCACCATCCCTCGTCGGCCAGATGGCAGGCCCGCCGCAACTCGACCGTCTTATCGTCTTTGGCTTGGTTTTCGATGACGAAGTAGCCGTTGCGGTCGAGGTATTCGGGGCCGCGCTCGATGACAAAGTGGTACGTGCCCCGCGGCAACCTGACCTTGACCGTGCCATCAAACACGAAGTGATCGTGAAAGAACACCGTCTTCGCCGCGCGTTGCGGGCGGCTTTTTTCATTGCGCAGGTGCATGCGGCAGGGCAGCGGCTGTCCGGTCTGCGCGTCGACCACGGTGAGCATCAGTTCGCCGCCGCCGGCCGCGCCGGCGTGCGAGGCCACGCCGAGCATCAGCGCCAGTGAGAGCAGGATCGCGTATCGGATGAACGTCATGTCGTAAATGCCGGTTTTATGCGTGGCTGCGAATCGTCACTTGCAGAACCTAGCCCGCATTGCGCACGCGCTTACACCAACCCGAAGCGCAAGCGAGGACCGCCATTGAACTGGCCTCGCTTGCGCTTCGGGTCTGTGTGGGGCGCGCTGTTCGACGGCTTCGGGGGAACGTGCGCAATGCGGTCTAGGAGCCGCCGAAAGTCGGACAAAGGACAAAGCAAGTTTAGCACGCCCCTGAGCCGTTTCGGTCCCGCGAGCATCTCTGCTGTGTCGCGTGATTTGCTTGCAGAAAGCAAGCCCTCGCCACGGAGGGCGATTTGCAACGTCCTGTCAGTATCGCACTTATGGCGTCGCGGCAAATCATCAGTCGCCGCTGATGCAAGCGCCCGCCGGTGGTGTCGGTTTCTGCCGCGAAGCCGCCGCCGAGTCCTACGGGGTGGCTTTCTTCTTGTAGCTTCCCAGAAATCTGGCTTGGTCGGTTTTCACCGTCTTCTGGCGACGTAAGCCATTCGACCACGCGCGGCGCGGTTGCGGCTTGTGCAAATTTGCACAAGCCGCAAAAACGCGGACGAATCGGGCCGACCTTCGCCGTCGTCTCCTGCTGCGGAGGGGTACTGCGGAACTCGTACTTACGTCGAGTCTGCGTTCTCTGCCGGAGCGCCGTCCTTGGATAGAAACGTCGATGTTGCTGCCGGCCTGCCCTGTGGTCGGCATGCCTCGAACGTAGCGCGCGGCGGCATCGTTTGGCAATGTCCGGTTCGTTGAGGTTGTTGTGTGTAATCCTACTCGTCTAGCTCGACTCTCGCGCCTGCCGGCAAAGACATCGTTGCCAGAGTCGCCTTGATTTCAGCAACCGCCGATGCACGGTCCTTGCGAAGCACGATAGCTCGCACGTGAAGCACCGGTTGCAGATGCTGGTGGGCGATTTCGGCGGGCTCCACTCCCCGCTGGATGCTGGCGATGTCGCCCAGCCGAAATGACCTTGTTCCGTTGTCGCCAAGCGGCAAGTTGAGGAGGTCGGCGGTGCCCTTCGCGTCGCCGCCCGCCAGCAGGGACGCGGGCCGATACGTCACGCCCGATTGAAGATCGACCCAACGGGTCCGAAGCCCCGCCAGCAGTTCGGCGATCTGCGCTCGTGCGGCGCTGGCATCCATTCCCAGGTCGGCCGCCTTGGCCAGGTTGAGATCGAATTGAAAAGTCGGCGCATCGTTTCGCTCGACGATTTCGACATCGGTGATTTTCGCGAGTTGGTCGCGGACTTTTTCCGCAGTGGTCCACCTCTCTGCAGCGGTCTCGCAAAAGACGGACACGGTGAGCGACATCGAAGCCGCGGTCGTCACCGTCAGGGTGACGAAACGCTGATCGTGCTTGAAGAGCCCCCACAGTCGAGCGGCGACATCTTCGGCGGCCGCGTCGGTCAACCGTAGCCGAATCGAGGCATCGCACGAAGCGGAATGCTCGGAAAATGCTGAAATCCAGTTGTCGGTCGCGCCGATCTCGGTGAACAAGTACTCCCGCTGGTCGCGGGCAACCGTATCGGTGATTCCTCGCTCAATGTCGGCCACGGCACGCTCCGTCGCGTCCAGCGTAGTCCCGGTCGGAAGACGCAACCGAACGACGACGGAGGATGTCTCGCCGTCTGCCTCACCATCTTCAAACCGCAAATAGCGCAATTGAGTGCCGCCGGGCATCTGAGGTTGCAGCTTTGCGAGCAGCTCTTTGGTCGCGGTCTCGACGTCGGCCTGACTGGCGCCAACCTGCAAAAAGAGCGGGATACAGATGCCGTTGGCTCCGTCCAGTCGTATTCGATCTTCCGCGTCTAAAATCGCCTCTTCGAGGCGGCCTACGTCTGATAAGTATTCCACCGAGTGAGAAGCGACGCCTACGGGGACGCGCTTGAGTTGATCGAGCGTACCCGACGATAAGACGACGCTGTATTGCGTGTCGCCGACCGAGATTTTCGAGGGTTCGGCGAAAGCGGGATGTCCGCGCAGTACGCGCAGGATCCCGGCCGGTGTCATGCCGCGCGCTTGCAGTTTGATGCGGTCAAAATGGACGACTACAGCACGCTCCCGCGCCCCGAGAAGCGCAAGCGGCCCCAGCCCCGGAACCGCTCCGAAGCAACCTAGCACATGCTTCCGGACCAAATCGGTTAATTGAACTTTATCGAGTTGTGGATGCTGGACAGCGATCGCACCGATGGGTTCCGGCCGGCGGGCATCGAAGGGTACGACGATCGGCCGCGGCGTGCGTTCGGGCAACTCTTCGAGCGCGCTGGCGGCCAGCGATGCAAGGGCGCTGACGGCCGCTGGCGAGGCATCGGGCCGAAAGTAGGCCTTGATCATGCTTTGACCCGCGATCGACCGCGATTCAATCCGGGCGACGCCGGGGGCTTCGATGATGCGGCGTTCAATCTGGTTGGTGATTGCCTTCTCGACCGCGGGCGCCGACATGGCCGCCGAACGGGTCCAGACCAGCACGGCGGGAGCCTGGTCGTCAGCCCCGGAGTTTTGCGAAGCGGCCATCGTCCACGCCCATGAAGCTGCACCGATGCTCAAGAGAACCAACGTCGCTGCAAATACCCTGGCAAACCGCCGAGGCCGCCGCGCGGCCGGGTCGTGCGTAATCGGCGAACAGTTCGATGGCTGCGGCGCCGTGGCCCACGGCGCGAGCCCATCGGCCACCGCGGCGGGAGTTTGATATCGATGGTTGGGATCTTTGGCGAGCATCTTGTCGACCACCTTGGCCAGCCCCCGTGGCACATCGGCTCGGCGAGAACGCAGGGGCGCCGGCGCCTCGCCCTGATGGCGCATGACTTTTTGAATCGGCGTGCCATTGGGAAAAGGCGGTGCGCCGCAGAGCAATTGGTACAAGGTGCAGCCCAGGCTATAGATGTCAGCCCGAATGTCCGCGCGGCGCGCGTCGAGCGCCTGTTCCGGAGCGATGTAGTCGGGCGTGCCGACCGTCAACCCCGACTGCGTCAAACTGCCCGGCATGGCGCTCTCGCTGGCGAAGCGGGCCAGCCCAAAGTCGAGAATGCGGATTTTGCCCGAGGGCGTCCGCAGCAGGTTTTGGGGCTTGATGTCGCGATGGACCATGCCACGTTCGTAGGCGTGTTCCAGGCCCAGGGCCGCCTGGCGAACGTACTCGCACGCTTCGTGGACGGGCAACGGTCCACGTCGTTTCAGATATCGCTCCAGGTTTTCCCCCGGCGCG
Source organism: Pirellulales bacterium (assembly GCA_036379195.1). Lineage (GTDB taxonomy): Bacteria > Planctomycetota > Planctomycetia > Pirellulales > JAICIG01 > JAICLL01. Next base: position 8,515 of record DASVHB010000250.1, on the reverse strand, counting down.
TATTCCATGACCAGCACCTGCGAGCTGCCAACCTCCTCGGCGTCGTAAGCTTGAATAATGTTCGGATGATCGAGCTGAGCGGCGGCTTTGATCTCGCGGCGAAACCGCTCCAACCATTCGGGCCGGTCAAGATAGCGGTTGCTGATGACTTTCAACGCCACCAGGCGGCCCATCAACTTGTGCTCTGCCTTATAGACGGTTCCCATGCCACCTTGCCCGAGGATCTCGACCACGCGGTATCGTGAATGAACTGCCAATTCGGCCGGGACTTCCGCCGGAGGCGGTTCTTGTGGCGACCTCTCGCCATGGCCGTTGCGCTCGTGCGGGTCAGCCCCCGTCGGCGATTGCCGCAGCATGGCCAGCACATAGTCGTCGGGCAATTGCTCGAGCTGCTGGCAGCATTGGGGACAGCCAGCCATATGCTCATCGATTTCCGGCCACTGCTCAGCCGTCAATAGGCCGCGATCGAATGAAATCAGCAGGTCCAAGCTGGGGTGCGTGGCATCAGAATTCATGGATACCTTCTTCCTATGCCCCAGACGCGTTGTGTTTAGGGTTGTATTACTGTGAACGGTTGGCAGCGAACGGACTCCGTGCCGTTCCGTGAACCACGCTTCTGACGTCCTCCCGCTCCATGATGGAGTGCGCCGACGAACGGGGCCACCTCCCGCCGCCCCGCCTATCTCTAAAGGCACTGCTGGCCTAAAGCGCGTCGCGCGATCGTCAAAAATCAGTCAAGCAATCCTTGGATTTCTTGTCGCAATCGCCGCAGGACGCGGCTTTTGGCCAACCGGACGGCGTTGGCGGTCATGTTCAGCGTTCGAGCGACGTCGGCAGTGGACCGTCCCTCGAAAATCAATTGTTCGAAGGCGTTCCAAGTCGCTGGCTCAAATTCTCCTTTGAGCAGTTCTGTAAGGCGGCGTGTGACGTAGCGATCGTGCTCGGAATCCCATAGGCGGCTAAGTCCGCTCGCGGGATCGTCAAGCTGCTCGATCAGCTCTGCCAGCGCCCGACCATCGCCCAACTCGGATCGTTTTCGCTGCTCGCGCCAAAACGTCCGCAGGCGATTCACCATAATGCGGCGCAACCAGCAGCGGAAAGCGCCGCGCTGGCCTTGATGCTGGAACGCCGAAACCTCGCGAAACACAACACTCAAAATGTCTTGTCGCAGATCGTCCAAATCGGCGGCTTGCAAGGCATACCGCCGCAACCACGCCGTCAGCATCGGTTGGTAAAGATCGACGAGCCTCCGCCACGATGCTTGATCCGGTTCGAGACGAAGCCGCTCGAGCAGGCTGGCGGGCGTGTCGGACATGGTAGTTCAATCGGGTTGAATCGCTCCCGATTATTCTACTTGCTGATCGCCCGCATGCGACCACAGAAAATGCGAATCCAAGCGAGGTCGTGGCGTGCATTCGGCGCGCTCGCGCCTTTTCGTGTCGCGCTTGCGTGATTAACCGCCGCAGAGCGGCGCGCCGGCGGGACGCCTGCACCACCATGCCGGCTCTGGGAGAGGTTCTAAGACGCCAGCATCCACAGCACATAGCCGGCCAAGGCCGCGCAGCCGGCTACGGCATACCCGTCGATCAGCCATTCTCGCCAATAATTGTCCATTCTGCCGGTAATATCGGAAAAAGCGCTTTGGGGGTTTAGCCGCCGCAAAGCCAGCCTGCCAGATTTGCGCAGTCTCCGCGGTTTCGAGGACTGCCAACGCCATTGCTCGCACGTTAGACTCAGGCAATGCGATACCCCGGTGAGTGGACAAGCTTTCGAGCAACCAAGTGAACCTGCTGGCGTTCTTTTTGAGATTGGCCGCGACGGGGCTGCTGCTGGCCTTGATTCGTTGGGTCTACCAGCGCATGCAACCGCGGCGGTGGTTGTTTGTGGTCGCGGCCCTCCCGCTGGCGTTGCTCGCGATTTCCGTTTTCGGGCCACTGCTGGTGGCAGTCGTCACAGCGCCGCCCGCGCTGGCGAGCTTCATTGCGCGGATCTCGCTGTTGTTGGCGGCGCTGTCGCTGTTGGCCTATTTTCTCAAGATCTTTCCCCATCGCCCGCTGATCTATCTGGCGCTGGCGCCCGCCGTGTTGTCGCTGGTTTTGCTGGTGCCGCAAGTGGCCGCCGACGCTCGAGCCTGGAGACCGCTGATCGTGCTCGACAGCCTGATCGCCCTGACGGCGGTCATCGACCTGTTCAGCTTGCCGCGGCGGACGTCGTTGGTGGTCGACCGCGAGGTGGCACGGGTGGCCTCGCTCGATCAGCCGCACGAGGTACGCTTGCAGATCACCAACTTCGGCAAGCGCGGCACGTTTGTCTGGTTGCGCGACGATGTGCCGCACGAGCTGCATCCGCGCCCGGACGAATTTCGCTTGCAGTTGGCGGGCGGCAGCCGCGCGGCGCTCAACTATCAACTGCACGCCACTCGGCGTGGGGCGTTCAGCCTGCCGATGATCCATCTGCGGGCACGCAGCCGCTGGGGCCTTTGGCAGCGGCTGTTCGATTACGAGGTCGGCAGCGTGATTCACGTCTATCCCGACATGAAGCAGCTCACCGAATACGCGTTGCTGGCCCGCACCAACCGCCTGAGCTTGCTGGGCGTGCGCCGCACGCGCCGCATCGGCCAAGACAACGAGTTTGAGCGGCTCCGCGATTTCACGCTCGACGACAACTACAAGCATATCGACTGGCGCAGCACCGCCCGGCGCCGCAAGCTCACCGTCAAAGACTTTCAGACAAATCAAAGTCAGCGGCTCATTTTCATGCTCGATTGCGGGCGGATGATGACCAATCTTTCCGATGGGCTGAGCCTGCTCGACCATTCGCTCAACGCCATGCTCATGCTCAGCTACGTGGCCCTCTCGCATGGCGACGCGGTGGGGTTGGTCTGCTTCTCCGACGAAGTGCACACCTATGTGCCGCCGTCGGGCGGGCGGCACCAGATGAATCGCTTGCTGCACGCCTCGTTCGACCGCTTTCCGCGGCTGGTCGAGTCGCGCTACGATCAGGCGTTTCTCTATCTGGCCGCTCATTGCCGCAAACGGTCGCTGGTCATTCTGATCAGCAACCTGATCGACGAGGTCAACGCCAACCAGGTCGGGCAATATCTGGGCACTTTCTCAGGCAGACATCTGCCGTTGGGCGTGCTGCTGCGCGACCACCGGCTGTTCGACGCCGCCGACGAACCCGATCCGCAGGGCGAAGCTCTCTTTCGCGCCGCCGCCGCGGTGGATATTCTGGCGTGGAGAAACCAGGTGTTGGCCGACTTGGAGGCTAAGGGCGTGCTGTCGCTCGACGTCTACCCCGAGGGCCTGACCGCTCCGTTGATCAATAGCTATCTGGACATCAAAGCCCGGCATTTACTGTAGAATAAAGTGCATGGTCGCCACGTTTGATTATATCGAAGGCGTGATCGCCAATTTTCGCCGGGCCGCCGAGGCCAACGAAAACACCCCCACGCGTCTCGGCAACGTCGTGGCGCTCGCGCCCGAGGTGGCCGACGATGTGATGATCACCGCCGACCTGCACGGGCATCGCCGCAACTTCAACGCGATCCGCAAGATCGCCGACTTAGACCGGCGCCCGCGACGGCATCTGATCTTGCAAGAGGTTTGTCATGGCGGGCCGACCTACCCAGGCAACGGCGGCTGCATGTCGCACGGCATGCTGGAAGACGTCTCGAAGCTCAAGGCGAACTATCCCGATCGCGTGCATTTCTTGCTGAGCAATCACGAACTGGCCGAGCTGACCGATTATCCGATTCTGAAGGCCAAAAAGATGCTGAACCTGATGTTTCGGCTTGGCCTGCAAGAGATGTACGGCGCCGCCTCGGAAAAAGTGCGTGAAGCGTATAACGAGTTCATCCGCACGTGCCCGTTGGCGGTGCGGTTGCCCGGCGGTGTATTTGTTTGCCACAGTCTGCCCGAGCGATCAGACATCCGGGCGTTCGATCGCACGATTTTCGACCGCCCGCTCGAAGCCCCCGATTTGCTGGAGCACGGCGACGTGTTCGACCTGGTCTGGGGCCGCGACTACCGGATCGAAAACGCCCGGGCGTTCGCCAAGCTGGTGACCGCCAAGGTGTTGATTCATGGACACGAGCCTTGCCCCGAAGGCTATCACGTGCCCAACGAAATGCAGATCATCCTCGATTGTTGCGGCGAGCCGGGCTGCTATTTGACGGTGCCGATGAACGAAGAATTCAGCCACGCCCAGCTTGTCGCACGGATTCAGCGGTTGCCATGATTGCCCCTCATTCGCCGCAGCCGTGGCGATTTCAATTTGGCTTGCGGTCGCTGCTGGCCACGATGCTGCTGCTTTGCGTTCCGTTCGCGGTGTGGGGCGCCTTGTTGCGGGCCGATCCATCGCGGCGGTATATCTTGGTGATCGTTTGTCTGGCGATGCCCGTGATGCTGCTGTTCGTGGCGGGGTTGATCGCGCCGGTTGTGCGTTTGGCGCGCCGGCTGCGGCGCAAGCCTCCGGTCAACGCCGCCGCCGAACGTGCGGATTTCACGATCGAATCGAGCGAGCACTGAACATGGCGTCGTCCGATCAACAGTTTTTGGCGGCGTTCATGGAGACTGCCCGGCATTTTGTATCGCTGGCGCCGGTCGCCTCGCGCGATCCAGAAATCTTCGAGCTGGTGGCTCGCCGTGCCTCGGAGATTCTCGATTCTCCGCCGATCGATCTGCACCACAGCGTGATGGAGCACATGGACGAGCTGCGCGAGGAACGCGGCGGCATCTATCGCGACAACAACAGCGAGTTGATCGAAGCTTTGGCCGACTATCCGCAGGCGCGACGGGTGTTTTTTGCCGTGATGGCCGCCTGTCGCGAGCTGGGTCCCGAGATTGAGCGCCGGCTCGGCGGACCAGAAGACTCGGAATAAACATCATCGCCTGGAGGCCGGACGCGTGAGCAAGAGAACTGCCGGCGGTTCGATCGCCGAGCGCAATTAGAGAGGTCGGCCAAGGTCGCCTTTCGCTGGCGCGAAACAGCGCTACTTTCGCGGAGCGAAAGGCGACAATGTCGCGTCAAGTGGTCGCGCATGGCTAGTTAGCAAAATCCACATCGCCACGAGCAACACGATGGCGAACCAGGTGGGAAAGCCCCAGGCCAAAACCACATCGCCCAACGGCTTGCCGGTGACTCCCTTCGAGGTGAGCGGGCCGAAAATCACCAGCGGCGGCAACCACCACCGTGCATCGCAACGGCGCTCGACGGCTGCCCTGGCCAAGACCAGACACGGCAACAGCAGCACCACGTAATGCGCCTTGCTCGACATCGGGCTCAGCAGCAGCATCAGGCAAAGGATCGCCGATGCTTCGATAGCCGGTCGTATTTCCACCCAATCGCGTGCAAAAACCGGCGTGTGGCCCCCCTGCCCTGCGTGCTCAGCGGTTCGTGCAATGCTTGCCTTGCTGGACCCTGAACCCCGAACGCTGAAGCCTCCGAACGGCTTGCCCATCCGCCAGGCTGTCACTGCCAACAGCCCCGCGCTGATGCCGTAAGTCAGCCAGCGCATGGCATGCACCATCGCATCCGAGAGCGCGGCGTGGGCTGTCGGCAAATCGGCCGCCGATAGCGGCAGGCCCGCCTGAAAGAAACGATTGACCAACGCCGAGAGCGATTGATTCAACACCAAATCACTGTCCCACACGCCCGGCGCGGTGCGCCCCACTTTCAAAAGAAACGTACCCACCCAATCTCCCAGGTACGAAACGCCCGCGGCCTGCGGCCAGAGCCAGTCGGGCAAACGATTCACGGCCACCGCCACAAACACGAGCACTCCCGCGGCCTTGAACCGGCCGCGCCACATCAGGTAGGGCGCGAACAACAGCGGCGTACACTTCATGCCCGCCGCCAGCCCCAGCAGCACCGCGGCCCGCGTCGCCCGACCCTGCGCCAGCGCCAGGCAACCGGCCATCAGGCAAGCGGCGATCACCCCGTCGAATTGCTGATTCTCCAACGGGGCGATCAAAAACCGGCTCGCCAAGAAGAGCCCCAGCCCCAGCACCGCCGCTTGCCGGCCGCCGAGCGCCGTCAGACTTTCGCCGCCGATCAAGCGCCAGGCGCAAACGACCGCCACGCTCAGGGCGACGACATTCACCAGATACCACGCCATCAGCGATGCGGCCGGCGGCAGATTGGCCAGCGGAACGGCCAGCATCGCCATGGCGGGCGGATAGGCGTAGGCGTTTGGCTCCAGCGCATGATGGATGCGATCGCCCGCTTGCAGGCGATGAGCCGCGCGCACGAAGCATTGCCGCCATTCGCCGCGTTCGCCTTTGCGCACAAACGGCCAGGCCAGCGCGACGAAAAAAATCACCGCCGCCCAGCGCACCCAATAGACACGGCACCAGGCCAGCCAATCGGCGCGGACGGCGGGGCGAGAAAGCTCGGGCACAAGTGGATCATCCCTGATGCGGTGTCAACCGGACAGCCCAAGAGTATATCCGGTCACCTAAGAACGCGGAAAGAACAACCTACCGCCGTGCCGGGCTTTTGGGGCGTCCACCGCCTTCGGTACTGCCGGCCGACGCATCGTCGTGCGCGGTGACTTCCAGCACCAGATAAAGCTGCTCATCGGAAGCCGGACTGCCCTCCACGCCCGGAAAGGTCATGCCGCCGACCAGCACGGGTCGATTCAGCGGCACCCGCAAGCTGGTGGCTAACTGCTGCGCGACGATATTCACCCGGTCGATTGGCACGGGGTTAACCTCTGACTTCTTCGGCGCGGCGTTGGGCATCATGCCGCCCATCATTCCCTGCATCATCGGCATTCCGCCGCCCATCCCTGGCATGGTTGGCATCCCTCCCATTCCCATGCCTCCTTCCTCGGAACTTCGACGGCGCGGTGGTTTTTTGTTGGTGTTCTCACGGTCGGCCTCGCCGGTTTCATCGTCATGCGCAGGAGCGACCGGTACGTACGAGGGTGAGCCGCCTTCGGCCGCCGTCAGGTCCCAGCGTGTCACCGTACTCTGCAAATCGACAACGGCCGCGTCCCCGCCCGGCAACAGCGACGGTGTCACCTGCAGCATGGCGCCGATATGCGGCGTGGAAGTGAGCGGCTGATAGCCGACGCCCGATCCGCCTACCACGGGCATTCCGCCTTGCACGACACTGCGCAATCGCCCTGAAACGAGATGCCTCGCTGATGCCCAGCACGCCAGCCACCTCGCGCGGCGGCAGTTGTTCGTACATCGTCAACACCAACACTTCGCGCTGCCGCGGCGGCAGGCTCGATACTTTCTGGGCGACAAATTCGCCAAGTTCCCGTTGCAAGGCGGCCCGGTCTGGACCCTCGCCGCGGCGATCGTCTACCTCGTCGGGCAAGGTTTCCATTCGCGGCCGGCGCAACCGATCGCGGAAGGCGTTGACCACAATCCGAAATAACCAGGTTCGGAAGTTCGCTTCGCCGCGAAAGGCGGCCCAGCCGCGCGCTACTCGCAGCAAGGCGTCTTGCACGATGTCTTCGGCTTCGTCGGCATTGCCGGTCAAGCGGACGGCAAAGCGCAACGCCGCCGGCAAGTGCTCCACCACCAGTCGGTCGAGGGCCGCCTTCTCGTCCAAGGGTCGCTCTCTCGCCCCGCGAATCGCCCTGTCCCGGTTCGCCGGCCCCGCTGTGATGTTAGACGGACAAGGGGGCAGAATCTGAAGCGACATTTCGGAAAATCCCGCGGCGAGAGGCGCCGGTGTTACGCGAGCACACCTCACGTTATACTTGCACGCGGCAGAAAGCCAACACAGCGAACAACTTCTATCGCGGATAAGATCGATTCATGAAAAAAGACAAAGTCAACGTCGCCATCGTCGGGCTCGGGTTTGGGGCCGAGTTTATTCCCATCTACCAGCGGCACCCGCAGGCCAACATGGTTGCCATTTGCCAGCGAAATCAGGCCAAGCTGAACGAAGTGGGCGACGCCTATGGCATCGAGCGGAGATATACCAAGTACGATGATGTGTTGGCCGATCCGCAGGTCGATTTCGTGCATATCAACACGCCCATTCCCGACCACGCGCCCCAGGCCATCGCCGCGCTCAAGGCGGGCAAGCACGTCATGTCGACCGTGCCGATGGCCACCACCATCGAAGAGTGCGAGCAGATCGTCAAGCTCGTCAAGCAAACCGGCCTGAAGTACATGATGGCCGAGACGGTGGTTTACGCCCGTGAGTTTCTGTTTATCAAAGAACTGTACGAAAAAGGCGAGCTGGGCAAAATCCAGTTCTTGCAGGCCAGCCACCAGCAAGACATGGACGGCTGGCCCAACTACTGGCCCGGCCTGCCGCCCATGCACTATGCCACCCATTGCGTCGGTCCTTGCCTGGCGCTCACGCGGGCCGAGGCCGAATATGTTTCGTGCTTCGGCTCGGGCACCATCCGCGAAGAGCTGATCGGCAAATACAACTCGCCCTTTGCGGTCGAGACCACGCACATCAAGTTCCGTAACAGCGACCTGACCGCCCGCATCTATCGCTCGCTGTTCGACACCGCCCGGCAATATCGCGAAAGCTTTGACGT
>DASVHB010000249.1:0-8444 GCA_036379195.1 Pirellulales bacterium | reverse complement strand
GCTTCGATTATCCCGCAGACGTACACCGCCGGCGCCGTCGACCTGCTGCTCAGCAAACCAGTCTCGCGGATGCTCGTCTTCGTGGCGAAGTACTTCGGGGGCTGCATGTTTATCTTGATCAATGCGGGATATCTCGTCGTTGGACTGTGGCTGATCGCGGGTTTGCGATGGGGGCAATGGAGCAACAAGCTCCTGGTGGCCATTCCGGTGTTCATGTTTGTGTTTGCCATTTACTACGCCGTCTCGGCGTTGGCCGGCGTGATCTGGCGCAATCCGATTATTTGCGTGGTCATCTCGGTGCTGCTTTGGGCCGCCTGTTTCGGTGTCGGCCAATCGAAGACCTTCATCGAAACCTGGTTAACGGCAACCCAGCAACTGGCCAAACTGACGCCGGCGGGCGGCGACCTGATGGCCGCCAACGAGCTCGGCCAACTCGTCAAGTGGCAGCCAGGCGAACGGAAATGGGACCCGGTTCTCACTGGCGGTCCCCATCAGCCGATGCCAATGGGCATCGGCGGGCCCATCGTCGGTCCTGTGTACGACGCCAAGCATGAGCGGCTGTTGCTCATCGCGCCGACGTTTAACCAGTTTGGACTGCAAAGCAATACGCTACGGGTTGCGGCTCGAGACGATGGTTGGACCAGCCAAGAGGGTATCGAAGCGCCCTCGGGCGCGGCCGCGTTATTTGTCGCCCCGGGCGACATGGTACTGGCTGCTTCGCCGCGTGGCCTGTTCCGTCTGGAAGGCGAACCGACCGAGAAACCTCGCGGGGTGAAGGTGCTGGGTTTCGATCTGCCGGTGGGCGCGGGGGGCAGCGAGTTTGTCGCCGCGGGACCGGCGCTGCGGCTGGGCGCGCCGCTTTCGGCTGCGATGGACCCAGCCAGCGGCGCCGTGGCCCTGTTCGATAGCATCGAGCTGATCGTGCTGCGGCCCAACGCCAACGGCCGCTACGAGCAAAGCGCCCGCCGCGCCATTGAGGGCAACCTGGCCGGAATCGTAGGCATTTCCGGTCAGACCGTGCTGCTGGGACGGTCCGACGGCCGGATCAGCGTGTTCGAGGGACCAGAATTCAAAGAGACCAACGAGTTTCGCCCCGAAGGAAACAGCGCTCCGCGATACATCGAGTCGTCGGCCGACGGCCGCTTCTTTGCCGTGGTGTTTCATAACCGCAAGCTCTGGCTCTACGACGTGCGGCAGCAGCGGGCGGCCGATGCGCCGATCGCTGGGCAAGGTTCCATTTCCGCCGCGACGTTTGACGGCAACCAATTGCTCGTCGCCGATTCTTTCACGCGCGTTACGAAATATGCGTTGCCAACGGGCGAGGTGATCGAGCGCTATCAGCCCTCGCTCGGCGTATTGCAAACCATTTATTTCTACGCGATCAAGCCGCTGTACACGGTGTTCCCCAAACCCGGCGAAATCGACAACGTCGTCACCTATCTGCTCAACGAGACCGACACCGCCCCAATCGGCAACGCCCCCGATTTGCGTGCGCCACGCGCGAAGGTGGAGGTGTGGGGACCGATCTGGAGCAACCTGGCGTTTATCGTCGTGGTGGTCGGCCTGGGCTGCTGGTACACCCAGCGAAAGGATTTTTGACGTAGCTGGGGCGCTTCGTGGCCCCAGGCTACCCTACCTGCCCAGATCGCCCCGCTCACTATTGATCTCGCCTTCGAGCGGGGGCATCGCTACACTCTGCCCTGCCATCGGCCAAGCTGTAATGGCGCGTTCCGACTTCCATCTTCGCACTCGATCGACCGGGCATCGGCAAGGCCCTACCCCAGTCTCCGCACCATGTATAAGTTTTTGCTCTGCTGGCGTTATTTACGCACGCGATACATTGCCTTGGCCTCGGTCGTCAGTGTGACCCTGGGTGTCTGGGCCATGATCGCGGTCAACGCCGTGATGTCGGGCTTCGCCCACGAAATGAAAAGCCGCATTCACGGCATCCTTTCGGACGTGATTCTCGAGGCCCACGATATGAAGGGTTTTGAGGACCCCGAATATCACATGGAGCATATCCGCCGCGTGGCCGGCGACTATATCGCCGGCATGACGCCCACGGTACACATGCCCGCCATCATGACCAGCGAGTACGCGGGCAAGACGTTCACGCGGCCGATCACGTTTATTGGCATCGACGAAACGACGCAGGGCGAAGCGAGCGACTTCTGCAAATACCTGCTGCACCCAGCCAACCGCGAGCGACTTAGCTTTGATCTGCGCGAGGGGGGCTACGACACGCGCGACCGCGAGGCCGGCTCGCCCGAAGGCGGGCGCAACGTGCTGCGCGACGCCGGCTGGCCATATCGCCGCTGGTGGGCGAACGTGAAACGGCAAACGGCCTGGAACCCTCCGGCTGCCGAAGACGGCAATGCCGCCTTTCGCTCCGCGAAAGGAGCGTCTTCCGCGGACGATGCGAACGACCTGGAAGATTCGTCCCGCGGGCTAAGCAGCCAGGTGTCGGACGGTGTCGTGCCGGCCACCTCGGTGGTCGATGTCGAAGACGCCTTGTCGGACGCACACGCCGTGCGAGCAACCGGCGAAGATGACGCGATGGGCCCCCAAAACGACGCTACTTTCGCGGAGCGAAAGGCGACAGAGGCTACTTTCGCGGAGCGACAGGCGACAGAGGCTACTTTCGCGGAGCGAAAGGCGGCGGACGACGAAGACAACTTTGTGCCCGACGATCCCTACGCCCCACGCGAGGCGCGCGAAGTGTTCGATCCCGCACAAAAGCAGCACACCGGGCTGGTGCTGGGCATCGCGCTGTCGAATTATCGCGATGAAGCGGGCCGCGAGCGATTTCTGTTGATGCCCGGCGACGATGTGCGGGTGACGTTTCCCAACGCGGCCATTCCGCCCGGCGCCATCAGTTATTGGTTCACCGTGGTCGATCTGTACGAGAGCAAGATGAGCGAGTACGACTCGACGTTTGTCTTTGTGCCGCTGAAAAAGCTGCAAGAGCTGCGCGGCTTGCTCGACCAGCAAACCGGCATCACCTATGCCAATAGCGTGCAGATCCGACTCAAGAACCAGCAAGACGCCGACCTGGTGCGCGACAAGTTGCGCCGGGCGTTCCCCGCGGAGTTGTACTCCGTCTCCACTTGGCGCGACAAGCAGGGGCCACTGTTGGCCGCGGTGCAGATGGAAACGGCCATCCTCAACGTGCTGCTGTTTTTGATCATCGCGGTGGCCGGCTTCGGCATTCTGGCCATCTTTTTTATGATCGTGGTCGAAAAGACCCGCGACATCGGCATTCTCAAGGCGCTGGGCGCCTCGGGCCGCGGCGTGATGGGCATCTTCCTTTCCTACGGCCTTTCGCTGGGGCTCGTCGGCTCGGGCGCGGGACTGGTCATCGGGCTGCTGTTCGTGGTCTACATCGACAACATCGCCAAACTGCTGGGCGCCATTACCGGGCACGAGGTGTTCGACCCCACGATCTACTACTTCTACAAAATTCCCACCATTATCGAACCGCTGACGGTCACCTGGATTGTCTGCGGCGCGGTGGCGATCGCGGTGCTGGCCAGCGTGTTGCCCGCCCGCCGGGCAGCGCGGCTGCACCCAGTCGAGGCGTTACGATATGAGTGAAAGCCCGATGACTCCTAACGGAGAAAAGAATCGCAAGAACCGTCGGCCCTGCTGCCATTCCGTCTAACGCGACGGCTTTTTTCGCGCGGGGCGAGGCGGCGTCTCGACTTCGGCGAACAACTCCTTCAGCGGCACGGAGAAACCCGGCAAGACCTTTCCACCGGTCAGGTTGTCGTGCTCCCGCAGCAGTTTCGACGACTTCGTGCCGGTGAACACTTCGATTGTTCGTTGGCGCAGATCGACAAACCAAACCAGGCGCACGCCGGCGTCGAAATAGTCGTCGAGCTTGCGCGACATTTCCTTCGGCGTGTTTCCTTCGCTCAAGACTTCAACGGCCAGATCGGGCGCGAGGTCGGGCAACTTGTTCGTGCCGCGACGCTTGGAATATCGCTTCCACGACACAAACGCGACGTCGGGAATGCGCACCAGCCCAGGAAAGAGCCGCATCATGCCATCCGGACCGGACACCTTGCCCAGCTTGTGACCTTTGACGAAGTTATGTAGCAAGGCCGCCAACGCAACCGTCAAACAAGATTCGTCGTAGCCCACGGTCTTCTCCACCAACACGCCTTCGACCAGTTCGCAAAGCCGGTCTTCGCGCGATTCGATCTCGACCACATCGTTTTCTGTCGCGGTACCGGGCGCTGGTACGCTACGAATGCGCCAGGCGGGCATCTCGCCAAAGCGTTCGGCGAGATCGTGAATCGTCAGGTGGAGGGGCGAACTTTCGACGATGGCCATGACGTTTAATTCTTGCACGGCGAGCTTATCGCGGCAAGGCGGTCTGCGGGCAGTGTGGCAAAAGGGCAAGAAGCCCGCTGAAACCTGACCCAGCCACTCGTTGGGTATACGCAACGGAAGCCGCCCTGTGGCGGAACGACGAAAAGTGATCTTGGCAACGTGGTCTCGTCTCATCTACCCTTTGGCGACACGCCCCGCTGCTTCGGCCGGCCCGGAGTGTTCTTCCCTGTTTGCATGCGCCATCCACCGATTACCAAACCACCGCCTGAGGCCCAAGCTATGAGCGAAACCACTTCCGCGCGACCGCCGCTCAGGGCGCCGCGCCGCCGGGCGGCAAATGCCTCAAGCCGGCAGCCGGGACAAGCTACGGCTTCCGCGGCGGGCGGATGCGCGCTGCGCTCGGTCGGCCTGGTCAAAAGCTATCGCAAAGACCGGGTGACCATTCCGGTGCTGCGAGGCGTCGATCTGGAGGCGCGGCCCGGCGAGTTTTTGGCGATCATCGGTCAAAGCGGTTCGGGCAAGAGTACCCTGTTGCACATTCTCGGTACGCTCGATGCCCCCGACGCGGGCGAGGTGCATTTTGCCGGACGGCGGATCGACAACCTGCCGCTGGCCCAGCGCGATCGCGTGCGCAACCAACAGATCGGCATGATCTTTCAGTTTTATCATTTGCTGCCCGAGCTGTCGGCGTTGGAAAATGTGCTCTCGCCGTTGATGATCGCCAGCAGCGCGTGGGGCTATTGGCGGCGCAAACGCGAGCACACGGCGCGGGCCAAGGAGCTGCTCGAGCTGGTCGGGCTGGGGCATCGGCTCACGCACCGACCGCGTGAACTGTCGGGCGGCGAGATGCAACGGGCCGCCATTGCGCGGGCGCTCATCGGCAATCCGCAGGCGCTGCTGGCCGACGAGCCGACGGGCAACCTCGACCGCGGCACGGGACAAGAGATCCTCACGCTCTTGCGTAATTTGAATCGCCAGCAGAAGCTGACGATCGTGATGGTAACGCACGATCTGGCCATTGCGGAAATGGCCGACCGCGTGGTGCGGCTGGTCGAAGGCCGCGTCGAGCGTGCCTGAGCATTTCGATGAAATCACGCACCGAGTACCTCACGTTCAACCTGCCCGAGCGGATGGCGTTTTTGAACATCATCGCAATCGCACCGGCGAAGACAACGCCGACGCCCACCTGAAGCGGCAGGTGATGGGCCGCGAAGTCGTGGTGGCGATCACCGACGGCAAGCTCGACTTCGATCCGTGGGAGCAGATTTTTTACGGCGAGTTTGACGGTCGCCGGGACAAGCGGGTGCTGGTGAAGGTGGCTGGAGATTAAAAAGGGCCGCGGCGAGGTCTGTGCGACTTCGCCGCGGCCCAACAAAATCAAACCTTTCGCCGATTGCGACGGTGGAGTCGCTGCGAGAAGAGCGCGAATCGGGCGGTGCTGTGCACTGCCGGTGTTGATTCGGGCTCACGCAAATGGGTTGGCACCTCCGACGGAATACTAGGCGAAAGGCTTGTCTCGGTAACCAGGCTCGGTTGGCTCGCTGTCCGGGTTGGCTCGCTGTCCGGGCTGGATTTCGGCCCCATTAACATCGGCACTTTGCCGGCGAGATTCGAGCGAAGTTGTCCGACCGACTGCAACCCGTTATCGCTATTTTACCTCATGAACGCGGCGGGGAAATCATTCGCACCCAGGTTTTTTACGCTCGGCGGTATTTGCAAACGGCGAGCCGACACGATCGGAAATGTCCGGACCGTTGGTTGCCGGAACAGGGGGCAAAACGTAAGCTGCTGGTGAGCCTTCGTTTGCATTTTGCCCTTCGACCGAGCCGGCATGACCGCGATCTATCTTTTGGCTGCCTTGTGCGTGCTGGTCTGGCTGGCCGCCATCCTGCTGCGCGGCGGATTACTGGCCGGCAGTCTCCTGTTGCTGCTGGCCGGCACTTGTTTCGGCTACCCGTTTTTTCATGTTGATGTCAAACCAATTCCACTCACCTCCGACCGCGTGCTGTGGGGCGTTTTGCTGGCCCAGTGCCTGGTTTGGCGGCGGTTTGGCTGGACCGAGCACCAGCCGCTCAACCGGGCAGAGGTCGCGCTCATTGCATTATTGTTTGCCTTGGGCGCCAGCACTTTTTTGACCGACTGGAAGTACAACAATTCGCTGCCCGTCTCGAAATTGCTGTTCTATTATGTCATGCCGGCTGGGCTGTATTGGGTGGCGCGGCGAATTCAGTTCAACGAATCGAGCACGCGCTGGTTGCTCGGATCGCTGGCCATTTTCGGGTTGTACCTGGCAATCACCTCGGTGGCCGAGGAGACGAAGCGCTTTTCGCTGGTGCTGCCGCGGTACATCGCCTCGCAATCGGAATACCCCGACTTTTTCGGCCGCGGCCGCGGGCCGCTCCTGAATCCCGCGGCCGATGGGTTCTTGATTGCCATCTGCCTGTCGTGCGCCGCCTTGTGGTGGACGCGGTTGGGCCGGCAGGGAAAGATGTTGCTGCTGGCGGCGGTGGGCGTCTACGCCGCCGGCGTGGGATGCACGATGACCCGCTGCGCCTGGATCGGCGCGGTCCTCAGCCTCTTGATTATCATCGGTCTGACCGTGCCCAAAACGGCGCGCGTGCCGCTGATCGCCGGCAGCCTGCTATTGTCGCTCGCCCTGGCCGCGACTCAGTGGGATCGCATCATGGCGTTTAAGCGCGACGAAGGCCAGAGCGGGCAGGAGACCGCCGAGTCGGTCAAGCTACGCCCGATTCTGGCGATGGTGGCCTGGAACATGTTTCGCGAGCAGCCCTTGTTCGGCTGCGGATTCGGCCAATACCGCAAGCACTTTGTCAACGTGCTGGCCGACCGCACCACCGAGCTGCCGCTGGAAAAAAGTCGGCCTTATGTGCAGCACAATGTGTTTCTCGGGCTGTCGACCGAGACCGGGCTGGTGGGCATGGGGCTGTTCGCGCTGGTTTTGGCCTATTGGACGCGCGACGCCTGGCGCCTCTGGCGGAGCGACGCGCCGCTTTGGGCGCGCCAACATGGCTTGTTGTTCCTGGCGACACTCGGTACCTATTTGCCCAACGCCATGTTTCACGACCTGGCGATCATTCCGATGGTGAATATGTACCTGTTCTTCTTGGCCGGAACCGTAACGGCCGTTCGCCCGCTGCCGCAGACCATGCCCCAGTCCGGATTATTCACCGCCTATGGGGCCATGAATCATCCGGGGGCCAGCCCGCGAAGCCGGTGACGGCGTAAGCCGCGCGATTTGCGCAAAGGGCTGGGCGCCATCCGGCGGAATTCCGCGTGCGACGCTAAAAAATGCTCACGGTTCGCCCGCGGCTTGTCGATATACGGGCAACAACTTCCCAGGGATGGCGATGCGGGCAGTCTCAACATTGCCGGCCTGCCACACGCCGGAAAAACGGAGTACGCTTGGAGCCTTCGACCAACTGCTCACCCAGCCGTGCAAACCGCCTCGATTACGGCTGGCTGCTGCTCTGCCTGGTGCTGTCGTCGTGCTGGTGCCTGACCGCCGCGCGGCAGCTCAGTGCCACGTTCGACGAACCGCTGTATGTGGCCCGCGGCCTGGAGCGTTGGCGGACGGGCAGCCATGCCGGCTTGATGCGGCTGGGAACCATGCCGCTGCCCATCGACTGCGACACGCTGCCGTTGTTTCTGTACGAGCAGTGGACCGGTGCGCCAATCGACGCCGCGGGCGATCTCGACTGGACGTTGCCGTGGGCCAGAACCGCGGGGCTGGTGTTTTGGTGGTTGCTATTAGTTTATGGTTGGCTGGCTGGTCGGGCGTTGGCCGGCTCGTGGGGAGGGCGGCTGGCGGTTGCCTGGCTGGCGTGCGAACCCAACCTGCTGGCACATGCCAGCCTGGCCACGACCGACATCGCGATCAGCGCTTGCCTGTTGGCCTTGATTTATCACTTTCGCACTGGCCGAGATCGCAATTGGAAATGGCGCGTGGGCGTGCCCGGAGTCTGGTTTGGCGCGGCGATGCTCGCCAAGGCTTCGGGCATGGCATTTGGACCGCTGTGCTTGGCCGTTGTCGAACTCGAACGATGGTCCCGTGAACGATCTGGGCTGAGTATTCCACCTTCCGCACTCCG
>DASVHB010000248.1:0-4470 GCA_036379195.1 Pirellulales bacterium | reverse complement strand
GGCGACGCTGTCGTACGCCAACGACAGGTTGTGCGCCGTGGCCGGGGCGCCGTCGGCCGGCTCGGCCGAGATGGTCGTTCCGCCCGAGCCACCGGCCGGCAGAGGCGAGACGATCGACTGCGACCAGGGGTCGCTCAGGATTTGCCGGCTGACGTCGAGGGTATCGACGGGCAGCTTGGTGGCGTCGTCGACCGCCGTCACCCCCACGTGCACGCCGATCGTCACGTGGGCATAGCTTTGGGTATGCGTTTGATCGGTGGCGTAGTACATGAAGCTGTCGGTGCCGAAGTACCCCGGGTTGGGCGTATAGGTGAAGCCGCCGTCGCTATTGAGCTGCACCGTGCCGTTGGTGGCTTGCGCCGACAGAACGGCTGTCATCGTGTAGCCGTTACCATCGACGTCATTGCCGAGCACGCCGGGCGCGGCGACGACCAACGGTGCGGTGTTGATCGTGCTGTAATTGTCGGCGTTGGCGGTGATCGATAACATTTCGCGGCGTTCGAGGCACTCCAGCAGCGGGTGCCGCACCGTCAGCGCCGCGCGAGCGCGATGGTGGTCGAAGCCCGCGAACATCACTCCCAGCAATCGCCCTCGGAGCGTTTGACGAGGCGAGCCGCCACTAGATCGGCGCGAACGCGCCGGTCGCCGCCGCGGCGACCAGCCGAAAAAGCCAAACACCGCTTCACAGGTTCGGCGGAACGACTGGGCGACAACGACTGGGCGGCGCGGTTGCTTGCGCAGCGGCGGCGCAGACTTGGTAGCTTCGGGT
This sequence comes from Pirellulales bacterium, assembly GCA_036379195.1. Taxonomy (GTDB): domain Bacteria; phylum Planctomycetota; class Planctomycetia; order Pirellulales; family JAICIG01; genus JAICLL01. The sequence goes on along the minus strand of DASVHB010000248.1, from coordinate 3,701 downwards.
ACGGCATCGTCGGGCCTTCCATGAAATTGCCCGCGTTCGCGGCGCGATAAAACTCTCGTGGGGCGTCGGCGGACGTGCGATGGTATGTTGCGGTCGCCCCGCGGCGATCGCGCCCTTCGATGTTCCCGGTGCAGTGTTCGCCTCAATGGCGAGCGTCGGTTGCCTCAAACCGCACGCTCACCCTTTACCTAATATAGACGTAAAACCGGCTGCCTCGGAACGGAAGACGTGCGCGGCGACGGGGCGACTTACGATGGGTCGGTTGCTTCCGTCCGTAGCTGCAATCGCTTGGGGCGAAAGCCATTGTGCTGTGTTGAAAAGCATTGGCAGCGTGGGTTAGCTTGCCGGCGAAAAATTTTTTCGCGTGCCACATGCCCACCCATGAGCGGGGTGGCCTGGAGAGCACCGAGAGTCGTCTTTCGCTCCGCGAAAGAAACGTTTCTTTCGCGGAGCGAAAGACGACATTGCGTCAATCAGAGATTCTTGTTCTGCTCTTTGGACGGCCTGGTGAAAGACCGAAAAGAGCGGCATGCCGCGCAGGTAGCTCGTGATTTCCGTCGCTAAAGCGCCCCGAGCCTCCACTTCCTTGCACGGCAAAAACAATCCGCCATTAAAAATAGGCGTAGCAAAACGCTTGACGCGCGCGGCGGGGCGCGATAGACCAATGGTCGCCGCTGGCCAGTATGGCCGACGACTTTTCCCATTTCAGGCCGCCGCGCGGCATCAGGACGAAGCCGCGCGGGGCGAACGGACGCGGCGGAGTCCCCTCAAAGGCCAAGTTCTGGTTCATTCTCGCGCGAGCTTGTCGGCGCGGTCGCCTTGTCGGTCTGCCGCACGCCGGGTTCGCGTCGGCTCCCGAGCCGCGTCCCTTGAGGACAAGGTGACGCTATGCCGAGTCAACAACAATTTATCGAGCTGGGAGAGTTGGTGCGCGAGACGCGGGATTGGTTCCACATTCACCACGCCAACAACGGTTGTTCGCTAGGCCGCGCCCTCGAACTGACAAAGACCATGCTCCTGCCTTGGGCCGAGCAGGCGGTGATCGATCGCCTCGACCAAGACCCCTCGGAGGCCGAAGATCTTTTGAGTGAAGCCGCCGCGCGGATCGTGAGGGAGTTCGACTCGGTGACCGCGCTGACGGGAAAAGAGTTCTACCTGCTGATGAAGACGACGGTCGAGCGGCTGGTGTGCGATCAACAGCGTCGGCGGTTTGCCTTTCGCCGGCGCAACGGCGGCGACGCGCTGTCCTTGGACGGTGACGCACGCGCCGCGCGGCTGGCCGAGCTGCTGGTTGACGAGCAGCCAGGTCCCGAGGCGCTGGCCGTGGCCTTGGAGCTAAAGAACAACGTGCGCCGCGCGATCCGGCGCCTGCCGCCCGACGAGCGCCAGGCGGCGCGGCTCGTGATGGGCGGCACGCCGCTGGCCAAGCTCATCGAAATCTTTGGCACAAGCGTGCGGGCCGCGTGGCGGCGCGCGCGGCCACGACTCTGCGAAGCCTTCGCGGCCGAACGACCGGCAGCGTCTGCCGTGCTGTAAACTGCTTCGAAATGGTTACGTTTCGTAGCCTTGCACGACATCGTCCCAGCGCTGCTGGGCGCGAAGGATCAACTCGATGGTCTCGCGTACGGCGCCGCGGCCACCGGGCAGCGTGGTGACATAATGGGCCGCTTCGCGCAGCTCGGCACAGGCGTCGGCCACCGCCACGCCCAGGCCCGCCCAACGCACCGCGGCCAGGTCGGGCAGGTCGTCGCCGATGTAGCAGATTTGCTCGGGCCGCAGGCCAAACTGACCGCCCAATTCGCGCAAGGCCGCCAGCTTTTGCTCGGTGCCTTGCCGCACCGTCTCGATGCCCAGCTCGGCGGCCCGCAAGTTGACAATGTGCGAGTTTCGCCCGGTCACCAGACCAAACCGGCCTCCCAACCGCTGCCAGACCTTGATGCCCAGGCCGTCGCGGATATGAAACCGCTTGATCTCGATGCCTTCGTTGTTGAACACGATGCTGCCGTCGGTCAACACGCCGTCGACGTCCGAAACAATCAGGTCGATGGATTGGCAACGCTTGGCAGCCGTCATGGTTCTTCCTCTTGTATTACGCCGACTGGGGAATCATACCGAGCACGTCGGTAATGTCGAGCAGACCGACGGGGGCTCCCGCGGCATCGACCACGGGTAGCTCGCTGATTTTGCACTCGGCCAGAATGGCCACGGCGTCGGACAGCATCGAGCCGAGCGGCGCGGTGCGGGGCCGCGGGGTCATGACGCGCGAAATCGGCTGGTCGAAGGCCTCGTCGCGGCGGGCCTCAAACAGCCGGGCCAAATCGCTGTCGGTAAAGATTCCGCTGAGTCGGCCCTCGCCGTCGATCAGCAGAATCGCGCCGGTGCGTCGGCCCGGCCGGCGCAGCTCGGCGAACACCTGCCGCACATGATGCCCATCTTGCGCCACGCGGCATTCGTCCAGCGGGCGCATCTGGTCTTCCACTTTTGCCAGTTGCCGGCCCAAATTGCCAGCCGGGTGCACGCGGGCGAAATCGGTATGGCCAAACTCCAGCATGCGGCTGGTCACCAGGGCCAGAGCGTCGCCCACGGCGAGCATGGCCGTGGTGCTGGTGCTGGGCGCGAGGCCCAGAGGACAGGCTTCCTTAAGCGGCCCCAGCTCGATGGTCACCTGGGCGGCGCGGGCCAGCGTGCTTGTCTCGCGGGTGGTGATGGCGACGATCGGCACGGCCAACGCCTTCAGGGTGGGCAGCAGCCGGACGACCTCTTCGGTCTCACCGCTTTGCGAAAGTGCCAGCACCACATCGTCTCGATGCACGCGCCCCAGGTCGCCATGCACGGCTTCGGCAGGGTGCAAGAAGATACTGCGCGTTCCGGTCGAGGCTAGCGTGGCCGAAAGCTTTTGGCCGATCAGGCCGGCTTTGCCGATGCCCGTCACCACCACCACGCCCTGGCACGCCAGCAACTGAGCGACCGCTTCGCAGAACCGCCCGTCGAGCCGCCGAGCGATTTTTTCCAAGGCTTGGGCTTCGAGGCGAATGATCTCGCGCGCGTAGCTGAGCTGTTCAAATGCCGTCAGATCGCCCCGTGAGGCGGCAGCCTGGCTCATCATCTGTCGTCCTTGACAAAGTGCAATGTAAATCGCCGTCTTACAGCTTCCAGCCGTCGAAGAGCGTGGCCCGCAGGCGGTTCCATTCGGGCACGCGCTGGTTGGCCTGCCCGCGCGAAACCAATTCATCGACCCACTCGTCCATGCGCCGCAACCGGTCGGCGAGGCTGGCCACGGTGTTCATGGCCAGCTTGCAGGCCGCCGACGATTCGCGCTCGCAGAGCCGATCGTATTTCGCGCGCTCGATGGCGAGCAGCTTGACCGCCGTCTTGGCGCGGACGCTGGCCGAGTGCGGCGCGGGATGAAAGAACGACATTTCGCCGAAATTGCTATAGGGATCGAGCGTGGCCAGCACGATCGGCTCGCCGTTGGCGCCGGCTTTTGGCGCCTTTTCGCTGTCCGGCCTGTCTCCGCCCGCTTTGTCTTCACCGTCCAAGTGGTGGAACACTTCGCATTTGCCTTCCAGCAGCACCCACAGCCGCTGGCTTTGCTCGCCTTGCTTGATGACGATTTCGCCCGGGGCGAAGTCGTGCAGCGAAACCACGTCGGCCAACCGTTGGCATTCTTCCAACGAAAGGCCGCGAAAAATCGGAATCTG
>DASVHB010000247.1:0-8820 GCA_036379195.1 Pirellulales bacterium | reverse complement strand
GCCACGTCGCTCGCGTTACCTTGCGCACGCGGTGGTGGTTGGTGTCGCCGATCCAGACGCTGCCATCTGGCCCCAGGCAAACGCCGTGCGGACGATCGAGCAGCGCCTTGGTGGGCGGGCCGCCGTCGCCCAAAGTCGCCTTTCGCTCAGCGGAAGGAGCGTCGTCGTTTGGTCCCGCGCCGGCCAACGTGCGAATCAATCCCGAGCGGAAATCGACCTCGCGGATCGCCTGATTCTCGGTGTCGGCCACCGCGATGCGACCAAAGCGATCGACGGCGACGCCTTTGGGCCCGTTGAAGGTGGCTTGTAGCGCCGGGCCGGCATCGCCCGAGAAGCCTTTCTCGCCGGTTCCGGCCACGCGGTGGACCGTGCCGTCCGGCAGATCGAGTCGCCAGATCGAGTTGCCCTCGCGCAGGGCGATCCAGAGATCATCGCCGACGATGAACAACGCCCGGGGCCCAAAAATCGGCTTGCCGCGCGCCACTTCGCCGTCTTGCGGCAGGCGTTTTTCGCCGTTGCCGGCGATGGTTTCGATCTGTCCGGTTTTGGGATCGACGTGGCGGATGCGATGGTTGCCGATATCGGCGATGTAAAGCCGGTCGTGGGCGTCGAAGGCAATGCTGTGCGGATCGCGCAGCTCGGCGGCGATGGCCGGTCCGCCGTCGCCGCCGTAGCCCGGCTTGCCGGTGCCGGCCACGGTCGAAATGCGGCCAGTCTGGGCGTCGATGCGGCGAACGACGTGGTTGCGCATTTCGACGAAGTGCAGATTGCCGCGCGAGTCGAAGCGCACTTCGTAGGGTTCGTTCAGCTCGGCGTCGGTCGCCAACCCGCCATCGCCCGCATAGCCTTTTTGGCCGCAGCCGGCGACGGTAGTCAATTGACCGCTGGCGACATCGAGCCGCCGCACCCGATGTTGGCCGACCTCGCAGACATAGAGCGCTGCGTCGGGGCCGAATTCCAAACCGAACGGCTGATCGACATTCGTCTCGGTGGCGACACCCTCGCGACCGTTATCGCCCGGCTTTCCGGTGCCGGCGACGGTTTCGATAGTTTCGGCCGCCGATGCAACCATCAGCGGCAGTGTCAGCAAAGACAACGTGAAAGCGAATCGTCGCATGGTTGTACCCTTCATTCGGTGGCTGGCGGCAGAGCCTAAGCGATGCCCCCAGCATCGGCTCACCGGGGCATCGCTAAGACTCTGCCCCAGCCACCAGGCGCTTATGGTGAACTGGATGCGCGGGCCGCCTCCGACGCTTTCCAGGACGCGACATACTTTCGCACGGCGGCGGCCGTAACCGCCGAACCTTGTTTCATTAGGGTAGCCAGCAAATCGCCGGCGAACAACTCGCCGCGGCGGCGCAGCTCGGCCGCCGCCTGTGCCGCGGTGGCCGCGTCGAAGTCGCGCAGCCGCGTGGCCAACAGGGCGGCATCGCCCCGCGTTTCGTCGATCAATCGCAGAGCGAATTCGCGCGGGCTGGTAAAGCCGGGGCGGCCATCGCAGTCGATGTAGATCGCCCCCGTCGCGCCCAAGGTATACGGTTTCCAATCAGGCGAATCGGGCTGGTAGGGCTTGGCCGTCGGCCAGAAAAGGCCCGCGACGCCCGGACCCACCGCGACCACGACCAGCGAGGCGTCGTGCGGGGGGCGATCGAGCTTCCAACTGGCCTGGAACTTGACGCCGCCTTGCGTGCGGCCCGGCGGTTCGATTTTTTCTCGGCGGATTTCGGTACCGTTCATCAAAAGCACTACTTCGTCGGCGGCGCTCCACGACGGACCGAGCACCCGAACCCGCAGATCGATCTGGCTCGCGTCGTCGGCGGCAACCACGTCGCCCGGACCGTGAACCCCGTTCACGGTCAGATCGGCAACCAGCCCATAGCTGACCAACACTCTCCCGGCCAGCAGGCTCTCGATGGCTTCAGCCACGTCGATCTGGCCGGGGTTCTCGTCGCGGCAACGGATGTAGGTACGCGCCTGGCCGACGATCGATCGCGCCACATCGTGCGAGTCGCTGCTGCCGACCGGCGCGATCCGCAGCCCGGCGTTGAGCAGCGCCAGCCAGTCGTGGACGATCTGCCACGCGTCGCTTTGCACGGCGCCCGAATTGACCAGCTCAATCGCATTGGCTTCGAGCCGCCAGCCGTCGAGGTTTTCGCCCGTCATGGCCAGATGCCGCCGCGGGTCGAACGGACGGAAGCCCGCGTGGAGGTCGCGCGGATGGTTGAGCACAATCACGCGTCGCGGCCCAGCACGGCGGATGGCCGCGAAAACCTGACTCCAATCGCCTCCCTGGTGGTCGATGGCCGGGCCGGTGGCATCAAGCGGAAACACGTTAAAATGCCCCACGCGCGTGGTGACCTCATTGCCGATCACCGGCGTGAAGCGGCCCAACACCGCGGAGCTGCGCAACGCCGGCAAATAATCGATGGCCACGTTGTGGTCGGTGGCGATGGGCAGCTCGATTCCCTCGCCCGCCAAGGTGATCAGGCGCTCGGCGAGCGAGCAATCGCCGTGGCCCGAATACGTGAGCGTGTGGACGTGCGTGTCGCAGCTTACGTAGCCGTCGAGCGGCACTTCGCGGCGGATGGCCAACTCCAACTGCTGTTCTCCGCCGGGCGTGGCTACGATCTGCCGGCTGTCGATGCTGTACTCGAACCCGCGTCCGGCATACACCGTGTACGCGCCCTCGGGCACGCCAAACTCAGCCTGACCGTCGGCGGTGTAAAGCACACCGGGCCGGACCGCCAACCGCGAATTCGACTGAGCCGCCACGCTGCACAGCGAGCCTTGCTTTTCGAGCACGGTCAGCCGGGCCGGCAACGGCTGGCCGGTGTCGGAATCGACCACGCGTACCTTCACCGTCGCGGCGCTCAATGCACGTGCGCGGGGCGAGTCGATCAGCCGAACATCGCCGATTTCGACGTCGTCGCTCGGGCCGGTGCCGTTGACCGCCAAGATGTTATCACCCTGGCGTAGCACATCGGTTGAGATTTCCCAAAACGTCGTCATTGGGCACTCATCGTTAGGCAGCGGGCCGAGATCGTACTCGTTGATGCGCAGCCGCCACGCTTGCTTGACATCGCGTTGGCGGATGCGCAGCGCGAGCGGCGAATCATTGCGGTTGGCCGCGAAGGTGACGCGCAACGAGTTGCCCTCGGCCTCCGCCGGAAACTCCGACCATTCGCGCTCGTCGCCCGAACGAAGATGGTGCATTCGCCCGTCGAGCACGCGCTCGGCGGCAACTGCGCGAATGGACAACGCTTGCCCCACAATCGCCAATACCATGACAACCGGCGGCATCAAGAACGACTTCATCAATGCGTTTACCATACGGTGGCCGGGGCAGAGCCTTGGCGATGCCCCGGTGCTGAAACTGTGTTATTTCATCGCGATTCAGGTTTCGTCATGTTGGAACGCTTGATTTACAGACGGCCGCCCCCGCGAGCATTTGTTCAATCCACGATCGCAATGTGATTGATTCTTCGTCGCAATTCTTCGTTCGCACGAAAGCATCGCTTCGACCGCGGCCCGCACACCGTCTTCGTCCCGTAGTTGCTCGCCCACTTGCCGCGCGCGAACGGCATAGGCGGGGTCTTCAAACAATCGGCCAAGCGCGGTCGCCACCCGCGCAGCGCGATAGCGGGTTTTTTCGAGCATTTGGGCCACGCCCAGCCTCCGGACCCGCTCGGCATTGTCGTATTGATCGTGCGACCACGGCACCACCAGCATCGGGCGGCCGGCACGCAGCGCCTGCCCGGTGGTGCCGACGCCGCCCTGGTGTACCACCGCGGCGGCGCGTGGAAAGATTTCGGAGAAGGGAGCATAGTCGATGGCGATCGCATCGTCGCGCAACGGTTCAGTCGGCTGATTGCGCGGATCGTCGCCGATCAAAAGCACAGCGCGGCGGCCAACACGCCGCGCCGCCGCCAGGCTCTCTTGGTAAAAGCTGCCCGCGTCCATGACCGCCGACGAGCCGAGCGTGAACACGATCGGCGGCGGACCAGTGTCGAGGAACCTCGCCAACTCATCGCTGATGCCGTTGGCGTTGGCGTCGTCGAAGAAGGCGAAGCCGGTTTGAAGCGTCTGGCTCGGCCAATCGGGTTGGGGACTTCCTAGTGCTGACGAAAAGAGCGCTAACACACAGTCGGGCGAATTGGCGCCTTCGAACAGCGGATCGTCGCCCGGCGGCAAGCCAAGCTCGCGGCGAAGCTGCCTCACCGGCTCGCCCCACGGATAAACGACGCGACGAGCGACTCGCAACAGCGGTCCGAAAAAACGCGGCCCGAGTGGATGAAGGTGCCGCAGCCAGGCCGCCTGCGGAGGCACCGGCGGATCGTATTTCGAGAACAACGCCATCGGCGCCAAGAGTGCCGAGACCCACGGCACGCCGCTGACCTCGGCCACCAACGGTCCGGCAAAGGCGATGGTGTGCGTCACCAGCAGATCGGCGCCCTCGACCGCCCGCATCAGGTCGTCGAAGCTGTCGCGCAGGTGCGGCAGGAATACTTGCTTGATCACCGCCGCGGTTCCACGATTGCGGTCCATCAGCAGGCGGAAGATTTCGGGCCGTTCAGCGAACTCGAGCAATTCGGGGCGGACCGGGAAAAAGCCGATATGCTGTCGCTCGATCAGCTCGCGATGATACTCGCTGGTAGCGACGATCGGCTCATGCCCGCGGGCTTGCAATCCCTTGGCCAGCGCGACAAAGGGATGCAAGTCGCCCAACGAGCCAAATGTGGCTAGGACGATTTTACGCGGAGTCGACGATGTTTCGATCATGTGCAATTATCGCGGTGGCCGATGCCCCGGCGCGGCGCCATTGTCGTCTTTCGCTCCGCGCAAGAAACGCTTCTTTCGCGGAGCGAAAGGCGACTTTAGTCGGTTGCCAGCAATCCTACGACCGGCTACAGTTGGCAACACTCACTCTGGCGGACAGCAAGCTTGGAATCAAGGGAGTCAATCATGCCAAAACTAAACGTCGAAGGAGTTGGCCAATTCGAAGTACCCCAGGGCAAACGCCTGGTGCTGGCGCTGGAAGACGAAACGGGCATCGACCAACTGCACTCGTGCGGCGGCAACGCCCGTTGCACGACCTGCCGGGTCGAGTTTATTTCGGGCGAGCCAGACCAGATGACCGCGGCGGAAAAACAGGTGCTGGCCGCTCGCGGTCTGAGCGGCATGAGATTAAGCTGTCAGATTAGGTGCGACCACGACATGGCCGTACGGGCGATCAGTCGCCTGGCGGGCAGCGGCAAGAAAGACGCCGGCGCTCGCCCCACCGACGAAATTCAGCCGCAGCCGGTGGAATGGGTCAGCAAGTAGCCACTCCCAAAAGTACAAACACCGGCTCGACCAGGTCATGGCCAGGCCATTTCCCGGTTTTTACTTTTGCATTTTGACTTTCTTCTTCGGGGCCTTCGCCGACGCACGGCATTTCTCGTCGCACGGACGAAGTAAAAATGCAAAATGCAAAAGTAAAAACGCAAAATGTTGAGTGCAGGTCATCCTTATGAACCGCCGTATCGCCATCGTGCTTGCCGCCGGCAAGGGCACCCGAATGAAATCGGAGCTACCCAAGGTGCTCATCCCGGTATGCGGCCGCCCGATGATCGATTATGTGCTCGACGCACTGGACGCCGCCGGCATCGATGAAATGCTGGTGGTCGTCGGCTACCGGGCCGATCTGGTGCGGCAAACGCTGGCGGGCCGCCCCAAGGTCCGCTTTGTCGATCAGACCGAGCAGCTCGGCACCGGCCACGCGGTGATGATGTGCCGCGAGGCGCTGGCAGGCCATGTGGGGCCGGTGCTGATCGTGGCCGGCGATTCGCCATTGGCCCAGCCCAGCTCGCTGTCCAGCCTGCTGGCCGAGTTCGACCGCCGCCGTCCGGCCTGCCTGCTGGGCACCGCCCATAAAGACAACCCCCAGGGGCTGGGCCGCATTGTCCGCGACGAGGCCGGGCAATTTGAGCGAATTGTCGAAGAAAAGGACGCCAGCCACCAGCAGCGGCGAATCACCGAAGTCAATATGAGCTGCTATGTTTTCGCCGGCCCGGAGCTGCTTTTCGCCCTGGACCATATACGTCCGGCCAACGCTCAGTCAGAATACTATCTGACCGACTGCCCCGGCGTGCTCAAGGCCGCGGGGCGAACGGTCGAGGCCCTGCCGGTGCTGAAACCGATTGAGGCCCTGAGCATCAATACCCACGAAGAGCTGGCGGCCGTCGAGGCCGTCTTGAAGCAACCGTCTGCATGAACGACTTGAAGATCTTTAGCGGCCGGGCGAATTCCGAGCTGGCGACCCGCATCTGCGACTATCTGGGTTTGCCTTTAGGCGCGATCTCGATGGGCAACTTTCCCGACGGCGAGATCTCTTGCAAGATCGACGAAGACGTGCGGGGCCGCGACGTGTTTCTGGTGCAGCCCACCTGCCCGCCTGTGAACGAAAACCTGATGGAGCTTTTGATCATGATCGAAAGCTGCATGCGGGCCAGCGCCGAGCGAATCACCGCCGTCGTGCCCTACTACGGCTATGCCCGCCAAGACCGCAAAGACGAGGGCCGCGTGCCCATCACCGCCAAGCTCGTGGCCAACCTGATCACGCGGGCAGGCGCCAACCGCGTGCTGGCCATGGACTTGCACGCCGCTCAGATCCAGGGGTTCTTTGATGTGCCGGTCGATCACCTCTATGCCTCGCCGGTGCTCAACGACCATTTTGCCCGCATGCGTCTGCCGGAAGACGACGTGGTGGTGGTCAGCCCCGACGAAGGGAGCACCAAGCGGGCATTGGGCCATGCCAAGCGGCTAGGCACGCGGCTGGCCATTGTCGACAAGCGCCGCAGCAGCGCCGAAAAGACACGGCAAGAAAACATCATCGGCGCGTCGGTCGAAGGCAAGGTGGCCTTGATGTTTGACGACATGATCAGCACGGGCGGTTCAATCTGCGGGGCGGCCAACAAGGTTCACGAGGCCGGCGCCCGCGAGGTCCACGTGGCGGCGACGCACGGGGTGCTCTGTGGCAAAGCCATCGAGAACCTGCAAAAAGCCCCGATCAAAAGCATCGTGATCACCGACACCATTCCACTGCCGGCCGACAAGAAACTGGCCAAGATTCAGGTGCTGAGCGTGGCACATCTGCTGGGTGAGGCGATCAAGCGCATTCACCGCAACGAGTCGGTCAGCCGGCTGTTTGTATGATCTCTTGGCGTCTTCAGATTCGAGCGGTGGATCGGCGTCTACGGCGTAATCGAGCGTGTCGTATCGCCGCACCGATCAATCGCCCTTCGATGCGCTAATCAGTCCGATGAAGTCGCGGTTGCTTTTGAACTTCGACAACTGCTTGGTGAGTTGCTCCATGGCATCGACGTGATGCATCGACGAGAGGGTGCGGCGGAGCATCGTCACGGCGTGCAGCGTATCGGGATCGAGCAGTTTTTCCTCGCGGCGAGTGCCCGACTGGCTGATGTCGATTGCCGGCCAGACGCGGCGGTCTGACAGCTTGCGATCGAGCACCAGTTCCATGTTACCGGTGCCCTTGAACTCTTGAAAGATCAGCTCGTCCATGCGGCTGCCCGTGTCGACCAGGGCCGTGGCCACGATCGTCAGCGAGCCGCCCTCTTCGAACACCCGCGCGGTGGCGAAGAGTTTTTTGGGAATGTCGAGCGCTTTGATATCGACGCCGCCGCTCATGGTGCGGCCCGTGTTGCCCACCCACTTGTTAAAGGCGCGGGCCATGCGCGTGATCGAATCCATCAAGAGAAACACATCGTGGCCCATTTCGACCAGCCGCTTGCAACGCTCGACCATCAGTTGCGACAGCCGCACGTGGCTCTCGACGTCGCGGTCGAGGCTGCTGGCGACCACTTCGCCATTGACGTTACGCCGCATGTCGGTCACTTCTTCGGGGCGCTCGTCGATCAACAGCACAAACAGCTTGACCTCGGGGTAATTGGTCGAGATCGCCTGGCTGATCTGCTGCAGCAAGATAGTTTTGCCGGTGCGCGGCGGGGCCACGATCAAGGCCCGCTGGCCTTTACCCAGCGGCGTGAGCAGATCCATCACGCGCGGGCTGAGCGGCTGCGCCCCGGTCTCCAGTTTCAGCCACGATTCGGGGTTGATCGGCGTGAGCGAATCAAACGTCTTGACGTTGCAGTAATCCTCCGGCTTCATGCCATCGATATCGGTGATTTCTTTCAGCCGCGGTCCCTGCTGCTTGCGGCTTTGCTGAACCAGCCCGTTGATGAGCAGACCTTCGCGGAGACCGAGTTTCTCGATCATGGTGCCGGGCACAAAGGGATCGGTCCGCTCGCGCTGGTAGTTGTTCTTCGGGTCGCGAAGAAAACCGTAGCCGTTGGGGTGCAGTTCGAGAATACCCGAAGCCGGCTCGGTGGGCAGCGGCTCGCCGTTTTCGGTGGTCAGCGGCTCGTTTTCGAGATACGCGGAGCGGTCGGAAGGAGGCCGAGAGCGTCGTCGCCCGCGATGGACATGGCCGTTTTGAAAACCGGCGCCGCCTGAACCGCGTCCGCCGCGGCTGCGTTTTTTCTTCATAGTTCACCAAAAAGAGATAAGTTGCACCACGATCACGCGATCGATGGCAACGCGCGTAAATAGAGCGCGATCGTTGGGGGCGACCCAAACATGCAGAACGAAGCCCCGGCTCGTGACCGAAGCGCTAACAATTCCGAAGAATGCTTGCTTTCGAACGTTCCGAAAGCCCCCTGCCAAGCGAGCTAAGGGGTTCCCAAGCAGCACGGCCCGCCGATAAAAGCGGCCAAAGCCCCAAATCTATCCAGTTACCCTGAACGCCAAAGTATTCAGGAAAAC
>DASVHB010000246.1:0-7427 GCA_036379195.1 Pirellulales bacterium | reverse complement strand
CGTCATTGTCATGCGGCGGATCTTGCGCGACGGCGACACCTACAAAGCCTTTGTCGAACGCAACCCGCAGATCGAATCGGCGGTGCGCGACATTGTCGAAACCTTGCAACCCTTCGGGGCGTGTAACGTGCAATTGCGCGTCAAGGAAGGCAAGCCCTATGTGTTTGAGATCAACGCTCGTTGCTCGGGCACTACCGCCGCGCGGGCTTTGGCCGGCTTCAACGAGCCTAGAATGATCGCCGACTATCTCTTGCAGCAGCGTGAGCCGAGCTATTCGATCCAGGAAATCACGGTGCTGCGCTATTGGCAGGAACTGGCGGTCTCAAACCAGCGAGTCGAGCGATTGACCGCGGATTCACAACTCGTTGGCGACGGCACACAGCTATGAACGGCAATCCAGCACCCCGCCGGCGCACCCTGGTTACCGGCGGCGCAGGGTTTATCGGGCAGCACGTCATCGCCGCGCTCCACCAGCGCGGCGACCCAGTAGTGGCTCTGCAGCACCGCCGAGAATTGCCAACCGATCTCGCCGCGAAATGCAGTGAGATCATTCGGGGCGATGTATTTGACGAGCACGCCTTGCAACGGGCCGTCGAACGAGTCGACCGGGTCTGCCATTTGGGGGCGTTTATCCCTCGCGATCTGGAAGACGCGGCGGAAGCCGAGGCGTGCTACCGGGTGAATGCACTCGCCACGCTGAATCTCGCCCGCGCCGCGGTTGCCTCGAGCGTCGAGCGTTTGGTGTACGTCTCGGCCGCCAATGCGTATGTGCCCGGCCACCCTCCCGCCACCGAAGACGACGCGGTGTTTCCAGCCGAAGCGGCGTCTTATTATCTGACGAGTAAGCTGGCGGGCGAGATTTACCTGCACCACGTCTGCCGGCGATCGGCGACCTGCGCTGTTACCCTTCGGGTAGGAACGCCCTATGGCCCGGGCGAGCCACGTCAAAAAGTCATCCCCACTTTGCTTGCCAGCGCGGCGCGTGGCGAGCCTCTGCGCCTGCGGCAGGGCGGCACGCCGACCTACAATTTTGTTTATGTCGAAGACGTTGCCCGCTGTGTGGCGGCGGCTCTCGAAAGCGGTGAAAGCGGCATCTATAACGTGGCTTCGGGCGAAAGCACAAGCCTGCTCGCCCTGGCCGAGACCATCGCCGAGCTGTACGCCGAGCAATCGCCGCCGATCGTTCTCGAGCCGAGCGACGACGGCAGTGTTCACGGCTTTCCGCCGGTCTGCATCGAAAAAGCCCGGCGCACTTGGGGCTTCGTGCCGCGTATCTTGCGCGAGGGATTGCGGCAATACTATAAAGTCCAGTTGTGAACGCCACATCACATCATGCTTCAATCTCACGAATGACTGCGCGTCGTTTACCACCTCGCCATGCTCGATTCGATCTTCGATCACATCTTCGAACAACTATTCGCCCACTATGGCGAGCCGCCCGAGCCGCCCGGCGATTCGCCGTGGGAGCGCATCGCGGCCGCTGCGTTGATGCAACGCGCTGCGCCGGCCGCGGTGGCAACGGCCTTGTCCAGCCTGCGCGAGACCGAGCTGCTCGATCCACACTCCGTGCTCGAAATCGATCCCGAGGAACTGGCCGAATTGCTCGAACCGGCTGGCGCCACGCGGCAAGCGGCGGGACGATTGCGCAAGCTCGCAGGCTGGCTCATTGAAAAACACGAGGGCGACGCTGCCCATGCCCTGGATCTCGATGCCGAGACGCTCCGGGCGGAACTGGCGGAGATCAACGGCATTGGGCGAGCGACGGCCGACGCGCTGATCCTTCACGCCGCGCGTAAACCGGTGTTTGCGGTCGATCGCGCGGCGCACCGCGTATTCAAGCGGCATGGCTGGTTCGACTTTGATGCCGATGACGACGAGCTAAAGTCCTCCGTCGAGGCAAGCCTCAGACACGCCCCGCGGCGATTGACCGAGCTTCACGAACTGATCGCTCAGGTCGGTCGCGACTATTGCGGCTCGCGGCCCCGCTGCGATGATTGTCCCCTGGCCGAGCTTCTTCCCGAAGGCGGACCGCGCGAACCGGAACTTTGATCGCGGTTTTACGTCGTCATGAAGTCGGTCGCCGCTTGAGCACCAACGCGGCGCAGTCTACCTGCGCGTTGGGCATCAGTCGGTCGCGGGCTATTTCAGCCAACACCGAGGCCGATTGATCAAGATGGGGCAGCAACTGGTGTACAATATCGTCCAAGCCCGAATGGCCCTCCGCCGCCGGAAGCCGCGCACCGATCCCCGGTGTGAGAATCAGCAGTGCCTCGTCTGGCGCGAGCGTTGTCTGGCTTGAGGTGAACCGCGCGTCCGGCTCGACGCCGAGCGCCATGTTTACTTCGGCCAGTCGTTCGACGCCGTGTGGTGAAAGCCGTAAAACATGCGCTTGCCCCGCTACGATATAGCGTATCACATCACGGTCCGGATCGGCGACGGCGTAAAACACCTGGGCCGTCTGATCGCCCGCCGAGCCTCGCCACAGCGTTTGATTGACACGCGCGGCCAGTTCCTTCGGTTCGGCCACATGTTCCGCGTGAGCACGGACGCTCGCCCGCAACGCCGACGCAGACAACGCGGCCACGAGCGGGCCGGGCGTGACCGGGGCCGAGTTCGCTGGTTCCGGTCGTCCAGCGGATGCCGGCAGCTCGATCTGGCCCCGGCAGCTTCCGACCGCCAAGGCTAAACGCTCGTCGTCACGGACAAACCAATCGTGAAAATCTCCGCCGACTTCCGACGCCAGCGCCGTCCAGCCGGCCACCTGCCAACCGGCGGTCAGCGGCGCGATTCGCGGCGCTTGCTCGTCTTGCCAGCGTCCGGCGGCCGACCAATGGCGCCGCAGCCGTGCGCCATCGACACCGCTGGCGACCAACGTCTCGCGCTCAAGCTCGGCGGCGATGCGGCCGGCCACGATTTCGACCAGATTCACTTCGGCATCGCTGAACGCCCGCGGACGATCGCAAAACACCCAGAGCGTGCCCAAAGGAATCGTGGCGCTGGAGACTGGCACGCAAATGGCTGAGGCGGCTTCTTCCGGCAGATTCCAACCGCCCTGGCTGGCGGTATCTTCCAAGACAACCGCGTGGCCGAGCAACGCTTCGAGATCGGCACTGGCGCCGGCCAGCTCGCGCGGCGGCGCGAGCAGCCGCAGCCGCGGAAGCCGCCACACCGAACGCGCTTTGAGGTGCGTTGTTGACTCGTCGAGCAGGTAGAGCGCCGCCGATTGGCAGCCGGCGGCTTCCGCCGCGCCCGACAACGACGCTTCGAGTCGAACGGCAATGTGCTGCTTCGCGTCGCGCTCGGGCGAAACCGGCACCTGCGAGGCCAACTCGGCCTCGCAACGCCAAACAGCCCGCCGCCACAGGGCCAACTCGGCCACCAGCTCGCCCACGGTCGCCGCCAACTCGATCGCCGCGGGCAGTTCCACCTGCGTGGCAGACTCGGTCGGCGGCGCCGCGGCCGGTTCGCTGGTCACGCCCACGTGCACCTGTGCGCCCACCGCCGCCGATGCCTCGCTCGGTGCCGACCAGACGAGTTTGACGTCTCGGGCTGGTGGCTCGCCGGGCATGCACTCCAGCGGCCAACCCGTGGCGCGCTCAAAGGCGCGGCACAGTTTGGTCATGCCGGGCCACGCGTCACCGCGGTGAGGCAGGTCGGGAGGAAGTTCGCTGTAAAGCCGCGGGTAGTGATCGGGAAACGGTTTGGTCACGAATGCCCTCTTGCCAGGCGAACAAATCGCAAAACATCTCGCGCGAGCCTCCGTGACCGGCAGATGTTCACAAGATCGGCGGCAAGCTACGGAAGATGTGAGCCGCGGGCCGAATTTAGTGGTTGGTCCGACTGTGCGGCTCGTAGACTCGCGGCGAACACTATTTCTTCGCCAACACCGGCGGCGCGGCAGGCGCGCGCGGCGCGGTTTGCTTCGGACTGAGAATAAAGCAGCCCGTCCGCGCGTGCCGCGTGATCTCGAACGCGCTGCCGTGAAACTTGATATCAAAGCAGGCCACAAAATCGCTGGCCGGAATCACAAACAGGTCGTTGTCGCGCACCACCTTCCGCGCGCCTTCTTCCTTTTCGGAAGTCAACTTCACCAGAATGCGCCCCGACTGGCCGTCGTAGCCCAGCATGGCGTAGCTCGGCAGCGACGAGGCGTCGTCCAGGCAACTCAGTGGCATGACCAGCGCCCCGTTCGAGCGGCGGAAAAACGCCGGAATCTGCGGCTTCGATTCCACGGCCGGCTTGAACAACTTGAATTCTTCTTCGAGCTGCGGCCCGCGTTTGCCCGCAATGTGCCGCAGAATATCGACGATACTCAAGCTGCCGACCAGCCGCTTATTTTCGTCGACCACCGGCAGGCAACCGATCTTCGAGTTGGTCAGCACCATGCCGGCGCTGGCCAGCGAGACATCGGCCAATACGGTGACCGGCTCGCGTTGAATCAGACTGCCCAGTTCCCAAGGCGCTCCTTCCTGCGCTTCGGCCTCGGTGGGTTCTTGGTCGGTCATCGATTGGATGAAGTGCTTGAGCACATCGCGCTGCGAAACCACGCCCACCACATGGCGGTCGCTGTCGACGATCACGGCGTGTCGCACGCCGTTCTCGGAAAGCAATTCCGCAGCCTCGGCCGCCGAGGCCTTCGCCGTCACCGCCACGATCTGATCGGTCATGGCGTCGCGCACCAGGCCCTTCAGTTCCGCCGTCATCTTGTCGTTCATCTGCGCCCTCATGGTCGTCAAGTCCTGCGCAAGTTTTGGACAAAATTGAAGCGTTGGCAAACGGCAAAATCCGCAGCCGCGGAACTGGCTTCAACCCATTCGCGCGGCGCCATGCCCCGCCGCCGCAAAGGGGGGCAGCCGTTCGCTACGACCGGCACAGCCGGCGCATTCCGAGCTTGGCGCGGACGATCGCATTGTTTCGTCGGGCTACCACGGTTACCGGCCGTTTATTTAATTGACGTCGGATCGATCAAAGATCGGTCGTTGCCCGCGCTATTTTCCCTCACCGCAGGTCTGCGAAGTGAGCGTACCGTAGTCCTCACGCTCCGCGTGAGGCCCCCGGTGACATGTCAAGGACGGCGCAGAAGGCGGTCCAGGGCATCACCGCTCGCGGGCCTTTCGCCAGGCCAAATACTCGCGCACCAGCGATTCGTCGCGGAACACCTTGGCCAGGTCGGCGCCCAACTCGGCAAATTGGTCGTGCAGTTGGGCCTCTGGCGGTTCGCCGTCTGCCAGCCCGACCGGAGGCAAGCGCTGCCGCCAACGCAGCGACGACAATAGCCGCTGGCGTACAAAATCGTAGAGATCAATCGCCGCGGGGCTCAGCACGCCCACGGCCAGCGAAACCGAAGCCTCGACCGCGTCGGCCCGGTGCCACCAGCCGTGCGGAAGATACAGCCAATCGCCCGCCGCCAATTGGCACTTGGTCAGCGGCATGATTTCCCGCGGATAGCGCATGTCGTCGGGCAGCGTCTCGACCAGCGGCCAGGGATTCACCGTGTTTTTACGAAGCGAGTATTCCTTGCTGCCCGACGCTTGCAAGATAAAGACATCTTCGGCGTCGTAATGCCAGCCGAAGCCATGGCTGTCGCCGGGCGTGTAGTAAAGATGCACGTCGATCGGGGCGCAAAAATCAGCGGCGAAACCGGCGGCCAATTCGGCCAGCCCCGGATGACACCGCTCGGCGTGCCGCGCCAACACGGTGTAGCCCGACGCGTGCAGTTCACGCGCCTCGGCAAACGTGGGCAGCCGCGCACCCTGCCAGCGGCTTCCTTCTTTGACTACCAACACGTCGGCCTGGGGCTGCGAAAGGATCGTTTTGAGCGTGTTCCAATCGCCCAGCGCAGCAAATGGCGCCGCTTTGCCCGGCTGCGAAAACGGCTGCCGCAAAAAGAAGCCGTCGAAAAACTCGCGCGGCGAGATCTCACCCAGCAGCCAATCAACGATCATGTCGCCGCCTCCGGCGCCTCAAGCCGCCCCAAGCGCACTTCGCCCCGCTGGTTGGCTTGCCAATAATCGCCGCTCGACACGTCGAGGCACGTTAGCCACCCAGAATTGTAGGCCCAAGTATCGATGCACACGGCATAGCCCAGGTTGGTCGGACGCCCCGATGCCTGCGGCGTGTGGCCACAAATCATCGTCTTGCCTCCTTCATGCGGCTGCACATCGAAGAACCGCTGCCAAAGCAGCACGGCCTCGGGCTGCTCGTCCAACGGAATATTCGGCAGCACATTGGCATGCACGAAGAAGTGGGCATCGGTTTCAAACCAGTTCAGGCAGTCGTGTTCGAGGAATCGCCAATGACGCTCGGGCACCGCATCGAGCCCAAGCGGTTTGTCGGTGGCGTACGACTCCAGTGCGGCCGCACCGCCATAGAGCAGCCAGGCGTGTCGCGCGCGGAAATCATGCCGCGCGTCGAGCATCATTCGTTCGTGATTGCCGCGCAGCGGCACCAGGCGGCCGGCGGCGTGACGCTCGATGGCCCAGTCGAGCACGCCGGCCGAGTTCGGCCCTCGATCGACATAATCGCCCACGGCGACCATCAAGTCGTCGTCGGTCGGCGCCACCGCCGCTTCGAGCGCCGTCAAGGCGTCGAAACAGCCGTGAATATCGCCGAGGGCAAGTAGTCGCATGCTGGTGGCTGGTGGCTGGTGGTTGGTGGTTGGTGGTTGGTGGTTGGTGGTTGGTGGCTGGTGGCTGGTGGTTGGTGGTTGGTGGCTGGTGGCTGGTGGCTAGTGGCTAGTGGCTGGTGGCAGAGCCTTGGCGACGCCCCAGACCGAAGATGCTCGACCACAAGCGCGACGTTCGCCGGCGAGGCGAAATCGAAAATCCAAAATCTCACGGCCTGGGCATCGCTCAGGCTCTGCCCCAGCCACCCGAATGCGATTATGCGGCAACTCGCCACGCGCCACTCACCACCCGCCACCCATCACTCATCCTGGCGACCACTCCGGCCGCGGCGTGCGGAAAAACCTCGGCTCTACGGCGGCCTGAATGCTGTCGATGCGCCGCCGGGCCTCCGCGACGCTTTCGGCGTTGTCGAGTACCTCCAGTTCGAGCTCGAACCGCCGCGTTTCGCTCGGCGGCACACGGGCCACGCGACCCTGCGCCTGCTCGAACGATTTTACATTCGGAAAATTGATGCACGGCTCCAGACCCGTGCAGTAGCCATCACTCAACGCAATCGGGTTTTTCCAAAGCGCGAAATAGGGAAACTGTTCTCGACTAAACGAGAGACTCAGCCCGCGCCTGTCTTCTGGCTCGGCCAGCAGAACGCCGGTGCGGTTGGCTTCATCGGCGGCGAGTTGCATATAAAGCACAGTTTCGGGCGTAGCCGGCCGCGCGGCGCGATAATCGTGCCAGGTGTCGACCGCGCCGGTCGCAGCCGCGTCGCGCGGCGCGGCCACCGCGATGGGCGCGTCGAACCGCGAA
>DASVHB010000245.1:0-14344 GCA_036379195.1 Pirellulales bacterium | reverse complement strand
TCGATTACGCGCTGAGGCTCAAGGCCGACCTGGGGCGCGAAGGCACCTGGGTGGCCGGCTACACCAACGACGTGATGGCCTACATTCCCTCGCGCCGGGTGCTGGCCGAGGGCGGCTATGAAGGCGGCGGCGCGATGGTCTATTACGGATTGCCCACGATTTGGTCGCCCGAGGTGGAAGAGCTGATCGTGCGGGAAGTCCAGCGGCAAGTGAAAGGCGAAGGACACAAATAAACGGGTATTCTGGGTTTCGAGTGGCGGCATCGGACTGCGTCCGACGGGATTTTTTAAGGCATGAGCAAGGCAAAGAAATCTGTTTCGCAACCAGCGGCGGTGCGCTTGATTGCCGGCGATTGCTTTTCTATCTTGGCTGTTGCCGGGTGAAACGGAGTTGGGCTCTGCGGGGACGCAACCCAACAAGGGATAGCCGGGTCAGGGCGGGGAAATTACCCGCGACCCTGGCGGATAACCTCCGCCAGGGTTTTCTCAGCTTCGTGCATTTCTTTGCCCTGCCATGCCTCGGAAAATCCCCTCGGGCGCAGCCTGATGCACCCACTTGAGATCCGGAAGAGCCAAATGAACTTTGTCGAAGTTCGCTTCCTCTTCTCTTCTGTTCGCGAAGGCGAACGGCCTCGCAAAAAGAATGAATCAACGAAGGTTTCCTACCGGCTGGAGTGAAGAGCGTGTCAAACGTCTCATCGCTCATTACGACCAAATGAGCGATGACAACATGCTTGCCAGCGACGAAGCATCGTTCGCTCAGGACGGCGAAACCTTGATGATGGTTCCGACTGAGTTAGTTCCTGCGATCCACGAGCTAATTGCGCGACACCGACGTAGGTCGAACCGATAATTTGCAGGCAGGCGCGGCCTGGCGAAAGGCTGCAATACCTGCGGCCGTCAAATGCTCGTCAGATACTACGATCTCGCGCAGCGATTGAGAGGCGGCGAGCCGCAATAGCCCAGCATCGGTTACGGGCGTCGTGCGCAAATCGAGAAACCGCAACGCTGGAAGTTGTGACAGATGGTTCAAACCAGATTCCGTAATGTTCCGGCAGTCGAGAACACAAAAGTTAAGCTCCGGTAGACCGGCGAGCCGTTCGATACCAGCATCAGTAACTGGAAGATGCCGTAAATAGAGCGTCTCAAGCGCGTGCAACTTCGCAACGCGATCCAGACCGCGGTCGGTGACATCGACTTGGTCCAGGCGAAGATGCTTCAGCTTCGGAAAGGCGCCGAGAAGATTCGCGTCGGCGTCGGTGAACGCCGAGCCGTTCGAGAATTGCCAGCCGAAAGTATTCACCCTGACCACGTCGGCGACAAAGTCGATGCCGGCGAGTTCCCGAAGCCAGTTTGGCCCGGGAGGCGTCGGCGGTGGCAGAATTCCGGAAGTCGAGTTTGGCCTCGCATTTTCAAAGTCATATTCGATGGAAATACCATCGCCTGCTTTGCGGAGCGCCGTAATGGCATCACGTTGCCTCCGCGATCGGTGAACCCAGACGCCGAGCCAAACGCTGATGCAGGTCATCGCGATCAGCAGCCAACTCAGACGGAACTGGAGCCACCGGGGCGTCACGCAATTTCGCCTTCCTCGCGCAACATTTTCAGCGTCCGACGGAAGGCGTCGGCGGTTTGGCGCAGGTCGTCGTCGGTGTGGACGGCTGAGGTGGGGCCGCCGGGCCAGGAGAAGATTTCGACGCCGTGAATCATCATGCCCAGCCGCAGCTTGGTGGCCAGCGAGCGGGGCACGGCTGCCTTGAGCACGCGGTAGTCGTACTTGCCCGCCTCGATGTCGGCGGCGGTGACGTCGAGCTTCTGCGGATTGGTGAAGATATGGAACCCCGAGAACGAGCCATACACGGCCCAGGGCACACGCTCGTCGCGCAACACGCGGCTGAGCGCTTCGCGCAGCCGGGCGGCAAAGTCGTTGGCCCGCTGGCAGACGTCGCTGCCGCCGACAATCTCCAGCGTGGTGGCGCCGGCGACCGCCGACAGTGGATTGGCATTGAAGGTGCCCTGGTGCGGCACTTTCTCGCGCCCGCTGGCGGCCGACTGCTGCAAGTCGAGCGCGTCGAGAATGTCTTTGCGGCCCACCACGGCGCCGCCCGGCAGTCCGCCCGCCAAAATCTTGGCCAGGGTGGTGAGGTCGGGCAACACGTTGTAACACGCTTGTGCTCCGCCCGGCGCGCAGCGAAAGCCGCTGATGACTTCGTCGAAGATCAATTGCACGCCGCGCTGGGCGGTCAGCTCGCGCAGGCCGACCAGAAAATCTTTGAGCACGGGCACCTGGCCCCAACTTGCTCCGGTCGGCTCGATGATAGCCGCGGCGATGTCGGGGTGCTGGTCGAGCACGGCCCGCGTGCCAGCCAGATCGCCCGGCGGCGCCAGCACCACGTTGCCGGCCACCTCGGTCAGTACGCCGGGCGTGGGCGTGCCGTCGAAATGCGAGCCGACGCCAAACGCGACATGATCGTGCCAACCGTGGAAGTGCCCCAGAAACCGCAGCACCTTGGGCTTGCCGGTAAAGGCGCGGGCCAGCCGCATGGCCATCATCGTGGCCTCGGTGCCCGAACTGGTGAAGCGCACCCGCTGGGCCGACGGCACCAGACGCTCGACCCATTCTCCCCAGCGAACCTCCGCCGCGTGGCAAGAACCAAAATGGGTGCCGCGGTCGAGCTGCCGATGCACGGCCTCGACCACCCGCGGGTGATTATGCCCCAGCAACAGCGCTCCGTGACCGCCGGTGTAATCGACGTATTCGTGGCCGTCGACATCCCACTTGCGCGAGCCCGCGGCGCGATCGACGTAGAGCGGGTAAGGTTCGAGAATGCGGCCGTCGTGGGTCACGCCGCCGGGAAAGACCGAGGCGGCCTGACGCGCCAGCTCGGCCGAGCCGGGCGTGCGGCGGCGATATTCGGCCACAATCGGCGAGTCGCTCAAGTTCAAAATCGTTCCTCCTTTGGCGGTCATGACACGCTCCGGTGGAGCAACCCCGGGGCATCGCCGCGGCCAAGCTTTTACTCAGAAGCCGCGCATTTCGCGCGGCTCTGCCCCAGCCACCGCAATGCTCGCATCGACCACCGCATCAAGCATATCTAACAACTAAAATGCCTCGCTCGCTAGCCTCACCCAGCCGCCGAAGGCGGAAGGTGATGCCCAAGCTTTTCGCGCTTGGTGGCCAGATAGCGGGCGTTGTGTTCGTTCACCGGGGCCACAATCGGCACCTGGTCGACCACTTCCAGATCGAAGCCGTCGTAAATGAAGGCGTCGGTTTTTTTCGGATTGTTCGTCAACAGCCGCACGCGGTTGAGACCCAGATCTTTCAATATCTGAATGCCCACACCGTAATCGCGCATGTCGGCCTTAAAGCCCAAGGCCACGTTGGCTTCGACGGTGTCGAGACCGCGGTCTTGCAGACCATATGCCTTGATTTTCTGCGCCAGGCCAATGCCGCGGCCTTCTTGCGGCAGGTAGATCAACACCCCGGCGCCTTCTTGCTGGATCGTCTCCAGCGCCATTCGCAGTTGATCACCGCAATCGCAACGCAGCGAGTTCAACAGGTCGCCGGTCACACACGACGAGTGCAACCGCACCAGCGGCGCCGCCACCGCCGTGGGCGTGCCAAACACCAGGGCGAAGGGCTCCTGCGGCTCATACTGAACGCCGTAATAAATGAGCGTGGCGACGCCGTAAGGCATGGGCAGGCGGCACTCCGCCTGCCGGAACACCAGCTTCTCGCGGGCGCGGCGATAGCGGATCAGGTCTTCGATGGTGATAATTTCCATCTCGTGCCGCCGGGCCAGCTCGTGCAGACAGTCGCGATCGGCCCGGTCGCCGCTGTCGTCGAGGATTTCGCAGAGCACGCCCGCCGGATATAGCCCGGCCAGCCTCGCCAGGTCGATGGCCGCCTCGGTGTGGCCGGCCCGCCGCAGCACGCCGCCCTCCTTGGCCATGATCGGATACATATGGCCGGGCCGCACAAAATCTGCCGGTTGGCTGCGCGGATCGATCAATGCCTGAATGGTGGTCGATTTTTCCTGGGCCGTGATGCCCGTCCGCGCGGTGTGATGATCGACCGCCACGGTAAAGGCCGTGCGCAGCGGCGCGGTGTTCTGATCGACCATCGGCGCGAGCTTCAGCCGCTCGCATACCTCGGGCAACACCGGCGCGCACACCTGCCCGCGGCCGTGCTTGAGCATGAAATTCACCAGCTCGGGCGTGACTTTTTCGGCCGCGCAAATGAAATCGCCCTCGTTCTCGCGGTCTTCGGCATCGACCACGATAACGATCTGTCCGCGGGCAAAGGCGGCGATCGCGGCGTCGATGGTGGAATAGGGCGTGGGCACGTTGGGTGGCTGGTGGCTGGTGGCTGGTGGTTGGTGGTTAGTGTGTGAGGCAGAGCCTTGGCGATGCCCCGGCGAATAACCGTTCAACGCCATGCTCTGCCGTTCCGATCGTCTGCTATGATCTGATTATAGGTGCTCGATGCGTGCGCGGTAGCCCCGGCCCGCTGTCCGCCGAAACCACCCATTGCGTCCCCAACCACTGATCCCTCGCCACTCGCCACTCGTCACCGACCACCAGCCACTCGCCACTCACCCATGCTCCAGCGCGAAGAATACGTCGAACAGGCTTATTTCTTTCGCGTGCTGCGCGAGCGGCTGGGCCAGAACCTGTCGGCCCAGGAGCTACTGGTGACGCTTCGCGAAGAAATTCTCTCGACCACCAAGCTGCCGATGGCGCTCGATTTCATGCGGGTCGAGCTGCGGCACAGCGGCGTGTTTGGTCCGGCCATGGCGAAGCTCGCGCATTACTTCACGCCGTTTCAGAGTTTCGTGATCGCCGAAGCCGAGCGCGAGCGAGGCAAATTCGACTTCGGCGTGGCGCTGGAAATCCTCGAGCGCGAGGCACGATATCGTGCCGAAGCGGCCACGCGCCAAGGCATCTTTCTCTACCAGTTCGAGTCGCTCTGCCGCAACCGGTTGGGTTACGACAAGGGGCTCGACGCCGTCGCCGCCGATCCAATCTTCGATGACGCCTGGCGCGAGTGGATCATCACGGTGCGGCGACAGGTCGGCCTGGTCGATCTGGCCGACATGATCTACGTGCGCAGCGCACACTATGTGTCGAATCGGCAGCGCCAGGGCCTGGACCTGGCCGGCCCGGAAAAGCCGGTGCTGTTTGGCGAGAAAGAAGGCAAGATCGCCTTGGCCAACCGCCGCCGCGATCCGCTGTTGTTGTTTGCCGCGCTGGAGCGGCACTTGAACTATCCCCACGTTCCCCGCTTAAAGCCAGTCGACGAGAACCGCTTGCTGCTGCCGACGCTTTCGCGCCGGCTGGAGCGCGTGGAAATGCGGCTGAAACTACTCGAAGAAGAGCAGCGCGGCGGCATCGACCTGACGAAGTTCTACGGCAAGTCGGTGCCGGCGCCCGAGCCGGACGAAATCTAAATGACCTTGCACGATCGTGGGAACACGGAACGCCCCAGAGGGCGTTCCCTCACGATCGTGGGAACACGGAACGCCACAGAGGGCGTTCCCTACAGATTGCCGGCTTCCCGTGAATGTGCAAGGTCATTTAGGATGGCTCACGGCTGACCACGGGGCATTTCCGGTCCTGGCGGCGCGTCTTCAAACGAGGCCCGCAGATAATCGAGCGGCAGCGCCATCGGGTTTCGGCGCATGGCTGCAAAGAGCACGTCTTTCAGCACAAAGTCGCGCGGAAAGGGCTCGTCGAGCTGCTTGAGCACGTCGGCGTAGCCGGCCAGGGCCTCGGGAATCGCATCGCCGCCCACCGCGTCGTCCACGAACATGGGGAACTCGTCTATCGTTTTCCGCCAATGCTTAAACGCGTCTTCATATTTTTGCCGCGCTTGGGCGAGCCGCGCTTCGTCGTAGTCGGCCTTGGCCTGGTGCATCAACCGCCGGGCTTCGAGCGCCGGTTCGGTTTTTTCCATTTTGCAGCGATTTCGCCAATAGTTGAAATTGACCACATCGCGGTCGCGCTGGATCACGCTGGCCAGAATCTCCAGCCGCGTCGCCTCGGACGCCAATTCTCTGGCCTTCGTGCGGTGAGCCTCATCGACGCGATCGGCGAATTCATCGTGCCGCACGAGCATCCGCATCGACGCATCAGCGGCCAGTTGATGTTCTTGCTCGGTGCGCGAGGCCAGTGGTGTGTTGAGGGCGGCTTGCTCTTCGGGACTGAGCTTGTTCCGCTTTTCGGCCACCATTTTGTCGCGCAAATCGGGCGCGAGCGCGTCGAGATCCTCGATCGCCTTGGCCTTTCGTTCTTGGACGGCTTCGAATTCGGCCAGGTGAATAATCAGGTTGTCGCTGGTCGGCATGTCGCGCAGGCCGAATTTCATCCAGCGGTCGTCGGCGTCGGTCCACGCCACGCGGCCTTTTTCTTCAAATACGCCGTCTTCGGCCAGGGCGATGGCATAGTCGATCTGGCACATCGCCGGTTGAGAGAAGAACAAAAACGGATTCATCGCGTGAATCGAGGCGCCCCGGTCTTCCACCAGGGCGATCGCCTTTTCGAAGTATTCTTGTCCCACCAGCCAGTTGTCGCGGCGGTCCTGGCTGCGCAACTGGCGATTATGATCGGGAAACTCCTCGTCATCGTCGATGCGGAACAGCTCGCGATACTGGTGCTTCTCGTCGGCGACGCCGATTTTGTGCGCCGTGAACAAGCCGACGTCGTAGATCAGCCGCGGCTCCAATTCGTTATAGCGCGAGCCGCGCTGCAAATACTTGATGCCTTCCTTGATCCAGAAATACCGCTGGTGGTAATCGTCAAACTCCACCGCGATGTTGTACGAAACGTTCCATGCCTGGTAACGCCAGACGCTGATGAAGTGCGGCTCGAGCTTGGCCAACTGGTCGAGCGTGGCCTGCACTCCTTCCCAGTCTTCCTTCATCTTGGCGGTGTTGGCCTTTTCCCAGAGCAAATTGGCCGCCACGCCGCGCAAGCCGAGCGTGGCCAGTTTGATCGTTTCGCCCGCCGGGTCGATCTCGCCCAGGTTGGCCTGGCTGATGCCGTATTCCGCCCGCATCCGGGCCAGCTTGCCGCCCGCATGGTCGCCGGCGTTTGGCTGGTTGCCGACGGCCACGGTCGCCGGCTGGCTGAAATACGACAGCGGCACGAGCAACGCCAGAATCAACAAGAGGTAAATGAGTTTACGAATGAACGACGCTCGGTTCACTTCGCCACCTCGCGCAGTTTGAAGAAGAGAAAGCCCAGCAGCAGCACGGGGATAAAATAGCCCAGGCCTGTCGTCAGGTGAATTGCCAGCAGATCCGCCGAGATGTCATATCCGTCGGCCACGTACTGCACGTCGTTGAGTTCGCGCAGGTTGGGCAATACCCGCGAGACGACAAACAGCGGAATGCGCGTGACCTTGTCGAGTCCGACCGCCACGGCGCTGGTGAAATTCTGTTCGAGCTGTTCGGTCAGGTTCTTTTGTTGCCCGATGCGGATCAGCGACTCGAAAGTGCCGCCGCCCAGCGAGCGGTTCAAAGCCAGGCTTTGCAAGAAGGTGACGAAGAAGCCGCCCACCATCGAACCAAGCGTGGCGAGCAGCGCCACCGGCCCATTCAGAAAGGTGCTCCACATGACGCCGAAGGCGGTGACCAAAACCATCTGCAGCCAGATGGCGACATAACCTTTGGCAAAGTTGACCCACGGAGTTCCCTCGCGGCGCAACAAGTAGACCGATGGCTGCGCCAGCCCGTAAAACTGCGCCCGCTCGAGGCAGCGGATTTCGACCTCCAGCTCGCCGTCGCTAGAGACCAACTCGCCAAACAGGTCGATCTTGGGGCCTTGTGGGTCTTCGAGATTGTCCAGTTCCAGCGGAACCAGATGCTGGTCGACGGCATACTCTTTGGCCTGGAAGTTTTCGAGCAGATGCTCGACGCGCGTGTCGGGATTCCGCAAGGTAATCGACCCCAAAATCGGCTGGTCGACAACGCCCTTAAAGCTGCGAAATACCCGAATGGCCATTTCCAGCACCACGCCGTTGGGGAAATGATCGCGGGTGACGCCGCTGAACCTCCAGATGCCCGCGGCGGGCGTGCCCCCCTCGATATAACTGTGATACATCCATTCGTTGCCGACATTGATGCCTTTTTCCGCCGGCTTGCCGCCGCGGTCGCGGAAGCTCAGTGTTCCGCGCACCGGCACACGCGCCTTGAGTTGTCCCAGCGGCGGCCCTAAGCGATACTCGGTCACGCCGTCGCGCGTGACCGCGGTGATCTCGTGGTAATGTCCCTGTTCGGTCTCGGTCACCGCCTGGCCTTCTTCAGCCAGCCGCTTGATCTGGTCTGATTTCACCTCATGGCGATGCCGGGCGGTCGTGCCGGTGCGGTTGGGCGGCACGGTGCCGTTCTCGGTTGGCGCCTTGGGGGCCAGATCGTCGGCGGTGAGCGAGTGCGTGTGGTCGAGCGTGCGCACCACAAACGCGTAGCTCAGCACGCCCATCACCACCAGAAGCCCGGTGCAGACCGCCGCAAAACCCAGCGTGCGGCCCAGCACCACTTCGGCCGGACGCACTGGCTTGGTCACAATGGTATAGATCGTCTTATTCTGCAGATCGGCCGGCAGGCTGAAGGCGCTGAGCACCAGCGCCAAGAACAGCACCAGGTAACTGGTGGCGTTGATGACAAAGCTCAAATAAAGCTTGGCCGGATCGGTCCGACCCGGATCGAGAAACCACCCTGCGAACAGCAGGATGAGAATGAAGAGCATAAACCCGACCAGCACCCGCCGCCGGATGGCCTCTTGCACGGCAAGCCGGGCCAATGCATACACGCGCCGCGGCGACGTGTGAACCACGTCGTTGGCGACGCCGGCCAAGGCTTTGAAAATCAAGTCGCCGGCCTTGGCCGGACCATGCCGCGCGGTGAGCACAATAAAACTGGCCAGCAGACCGACCACCAGCAGACAGAAGACCGTCAGCAGCCAAATCCACAAAGCGCCGGGATTGATGCCCGCCGCCAGCAGCCATTCAAAATACGGAGGATATTCGTTCTCGATAATCATGATCGCGGCTGCCCCGTCACTGTTCGACCCGCGCCCGACGTCCAGGACGCGCTTCGCTGTCTTGCACGATGCTCAAGAACAGCTCTTCCAGCGTGCTGGTGGGATTGTCCATCGAGACCAACTGCCCGCTATGCCGGGCGATGACCGACTTGATCTCTTCTTTGGCGGCATCGCTCAATCCCGAGGCGCGAATCTCCGTCACGTCGCGAATCTTCAGCAAGCTGTCGACGCGGCCCAGCTCCTTCAATTCCCCCTGGTGCAAAATGGCGATGCGGTCGCAAACGTCTTGCACGTCGGCCAGCAGATGACTGCACATCAACACGGTTTTGCCGCGATCGCGCAGCTCCAAGATCAGGTCTTTCATCTCGCGGCAGCCGATCGGATC
The DNA here is from genome assembly GCA_036379195.1 of Pirellulales bacterium. Lineage (GTDB taxonomy): Bacteria > Planctomycetota > Planctomycetia > Pirellulales > JAICIG01 > JAICLL01. The sequence goes on along the minus strand of DASVHB010000245.1, from coordinate 4,918 downwards.
GAGACCGGTCGTCGGCTCGTCGAGCACGATCAGCTCCGGATCGTTGATCAGCGCCTGGGCCAGGCCGATGCGGCGCGTCATGCCCTTCGAGTATTCTTTCAACTGCCGCCGCTTGGCCCAGTCGAGCTTGACCAGGTGAATCAAGTCGGCGGTGCGCTGCCGCCGCACCTCGGGCGGCATATCGAACAAGCGACCGTAAAAGTCGAGCGTCTCTTCGGCATTCAGGAACCGGTAGAGATACGACTCTTCGGGCAAATAGCCGATGCGCTCGTTTTTGGTCACGTCGGAGGCGTCTTTGCCAAAGACCAGGGCCTGGCCGCTGGTGGGAAAGAGCAGCCCCAGCAACAGCTTGATGGTGGTGGTTTTGCCCGACCCGTTCGGACCGAGCAGGCCGAAAATCTCGCCGCGGCGGACCTCCAGATCGAGCGCTTTGAGCGCTCGCACTTTTTGTCGGCCCCAGAAATCGCGATAGATTTTCGACAGGTTCCGCGTTTCGATGATAACGTCGGTGCCGGTCGGCTGCGCCGCGCCCGGCGGCGCCTCAAGAGCCACTGCCTGTGATTGCATCATGAAGACCCAGAAGAAGTTATGAATGCATGCAGAAGCCGAATGCTTCGGTTCTCTGTGCTCGTCTTACGCAGACGCCCCCTGTCGGGTTCGTCAGAAATGTAAACTACCACTATAAAAACGGCTGAAGGCCGATTCAAGCGGGCGCTGCGCCTTTTGACGCCCACCGCCGAGAACGCTATGATACGGGGCTTCGGTTGTCCTAAATGATCCCCCCCACCCGCTGAGAACTGCCCTACGCATGTCACGAATGCCGCCTGATGCCGGTCGATCTGGACGCTTCGCCAAGAAGCGAGCGAAGATCACCCCGCGTGTGAAAAAGAAAGACCCGATCTTTGTGGATGGCGTGCGGCCCAGGCCCATGTATGTCGACTACAAAGACCTGGAGCTTTTGACCAAACTGATCAGCCGGCAAGGCAAGCTAATGGGGCGGCGCAAAAGCGGCTGCACCGCGGCCAGTCAACATGCGGTGGCCAAGGCGGTAAAAAGGGCCCGGTTTATGGCCTTGCTGCCTTATGTGGCCGACTGACCGAGCGAGTCGAGCCGAGGCAGGTCATTGGCGTTTTTACATTGCGGCGACCGATTTTACGCGGTCCTGCCCGCGGCTTTCGGTCGATCGGATAAACATAAAGTAATGCTGCAACTTGGCTTACGTTCAGTTTCCGGCTTCTGAATTCGTCGGTGGCACACGAGATGCTTAGTGGCTGTTCGCCCGGAGGGAATGAACCAGATCGCCACGGAACGGAGTTTGGAACGATGGACCGCCACGCCCGCTTGCTTTGGATGAAGGAAGTCATCGAGCATCTCAACGATTGCCATCTTCAATGGCAGTCTGCCGATGGCGCCGACGAGTTTTTCCTGGCCGAGGCGATGAAACGCGACCTCGACGAACTGCGTCGCATCTGCGAGCTGTTGCGTGGGCGCACCCGTGAGTGCCCAGCCATGGCCGGCATGTATTGACCTCGCACAGAGTGTGCATGTATCGGCCGGCCGTATCCTAAATGTGCTGCTCGCCCACACGAACCCGAAGCGCCAGCGAGGCCGTGGGCTGATTCTGCCTCGCTTGCGCTTCGGATTACTGTCAGATTGGCTCAACAGCAACACAACGCTAAGACACTTACCCATTGGGGTAGGCAGTTGCGGTGGCGAGCACTTCGTGTCAGGCTAGAAGGCCCGACCCCGCAGGACCGCGCTGTACCCGATGCCCCTTGAGTCGCTGACCGAGGCCTATCAAGCCAGCCTGGCGTTTTTGTTGGGCCGCATCGATTACGAGCGCGCCCTGCATGTGCCGTATGGCGAGGGCGCTTTTCGCCTCGAGCGAATGCGCCGCTTGTTGGCACTCGTGGACGATCCCCAGGCCGGCTTGCCCATCGTTCATGTCGCGGGCACCAAGGGCAAAGGCTCGACCGCGGCGATGATTGCGGCGGCCCTTTCCGCCGCGGGCTATCGCACCGGACTTTATACGTCGCCCCATCTCGAACGGCTCGAAGAGCGCTTCACCGTCGATGGCGGGCTGTGCGATCCAGAAGAGTTGGTGGCGCTGGTCGACGAGCTGCGACTGGCGGTGGCCGCCATGGAGCGCGCCGGATCGGCGCCCGACGCTTCGCCCACGTATTTTGAATTGACCACCGCCGCGGCGCTGTTGCACTTTCGCCGGCGGCAGGTCGACGCGGTGGTGCTCGAAGTGGGCCTGGGCGGCAGGCTCGATTCGACCAACGTTTGCTTGCCGCGCGTGACCGCCATCACCAGCATCAGTTTTGATCACACCAAGCAGTTGGGCAACACGCTGGCGGCCATCGCCCGCGAGAAAGCGGGCATCGCCAAGCCGGGCGTGCCGCTGATCAGCGGCGTGACCGCCGACGAGCCGCGCCGCGAGATTGAGTCGGCGTGCGCCGACCGCGGCGCCAAACTGATCCAGCTTGGCCGAGATTTTGATTTTGTCTATCACCCGCCACAAAGGACAAATGCCGAGCTTCCGGGCGGCAGCATCGATTATGTCTGCCACCAAGGCCAGCGCTCAGGCGAACGGCGAACCGTGTCGCTCGGACTGTTGGGGCGACACCAGGGGGCCAACGCGGCGGTTTGCCTGGCGGTGCTCGACGAGCTGCGCCGGCAAGATTGGTCGCTGCCCGACGAAGCGGTGCGACGGGCATTGGCAAACATGCGGTGGCCGGCCCGGGTAGAGGTGGTTGACCGCCGCCCCACGGTGGTGCTCGACGCGGCGCACAACGTGGCCAGCGTGGCGGCGCTCGCCGAAACGTTGCGCGAGAGTTTCACCGCGCGGCGACGCATCCTGGTGTTCGCCACCACGCAAGATAAAGACGCGGCCGGCATGCTCCGGCTGCTGCTGCCCGACTTCGATCACGTAATTCTCACCCGCTATGAAAACAACCCGCGCGGCGTCGGGACCGCCGAACTTGCGGCGCTGGCCGCTCGGCTAAGCGAGGCCCCGGTGCAGGTGGGCGCGACTCCCGCCGCCGCCTGGCGCGCGGTTCATGCCGTGGCCGAAGAGGACGATCTGGTGTGCGTCACCGGGTCGTTTTTCATTGCCGCCGAGATGCGAGCGCAGTGGCGGGCGAAGCCGCTGAATCAAGGCGCCCCGCTCGGTCAACCGTTATTTTTTTAACGGATACTCTTGCCAACCGTCCGCCCCGGCAGTAAGATGCCGGTGTGCGTTAACGAATTAACGGATTGTCGCTCATGGCCCGCCCCACTTCCGACCTGCCGACGCAGCGCGAAGCCCAACTGCTCGAAGCGCTCTGGAAACTTGGTCCCGCCACGGCCGAGCAGATTCGCACCGCGCTGCCCGACGAGCCTCACGACTCGACCGTTCGCACGCTGCTGCGGGTAATGGAAAGCAAAGGCTATGTGAAGCACGACGTGCGGGGAAAATCGTATCTTTACCGCGCCGCGGTGCCGCGCACCAAGGCGCAGCGCGCGGCGGCCCGCAGCCTGGTCAGCCGGCTGTTCGGCGGCTCGGCCGAAGACCTGGTGCTGCGGCTCTTGGAAAACGAGCAGATCACGCCCGAGGGGCTCGAACGTATCCGTAAATCGACACTCGCCTCGCGCCGCCCGCGGCGCACTCACTCGCCACGTAAAGGAGGTTCGCCATGATCGATCGTATCGGGAGCCTGTTTGCCGATGTTGATTCACTCGCTTCGCTGGGGACCGACGTGGCGGTCAAAGCCACGCTCATCTGCCTGATCGCCGTGGCGGCCGATCGGCTGCTCGGGCGGCGCGTGCTCGCCCGCTCGGCGGTGTGGCACGCTTGCCTGTTGGGGCTGACGTTGCTGCCGCTGGCGACGGCCTGCTTTCCGCAATGGCGGGTGGCCTGTCTGCCCCAAGCTGCGGCGAACGCGGTAGCTCCCGGCCTGGTGCCGGGCGGTTCGGTGACTGCGGTCGGCATTTCAAATCGGCATGCGAACCCAAACGGCCATGTGGACCAGCCGCCCCCGGCTGGTTCGGCGATGCCAAGTTTGTCGGCGAGCGACAGCCGAGGGCGGCTGTCCCACATGGAGATGAAGGGCCGAGTAATGCCGTCCGATCTGCCGCGTGCTTTCGCGGAGCGAAAGCCGACCATGGACCAACCGACCGACTGGCGGCAGGTCGGCATCGCTGCCGCGGTAATAGCTTATCTGGCCGGCGTATGTCTGTTGCTGGTCAGGTTGTTCGGTTCGTGGCGGTGCGCTCGGGCTCTTGCGCGGTCGGGTGTCGCGATTGACGACGCCAACTGGAGCCAAGCGCTCGACGAGCTTCGTCAGCAACTCGGGCTAGTTCGCCAGGTCGAGTTGCGCAGCTCGGCGGCGATCGGTGTGCCGCTGTTTGTCGGTTGGTGGCGACCGACCATTTTGCTGCCCGAAGGCTTGGCGCAGTCGGCCACTTCGCAGGCCAGGCGAGCCGTGCTCTTACATGAGCTGGCCCATGCGCGGCGCGGCGACTATGCCTGGAACCTGCTGCTGCGGCTGACGCAGGCCCTGTATTGGCCGCATCCCTTGATTTGGCTGTCGGGCAGAGCGATTGCTCGGGTGCGTGAAGAAGCCTGCGACCGGCTCTGCGTTTACTGGCTGGGCGACGCGACTGCTTATCGCGACACGCTTATCGAATGGGCGGCGGGCCTGCTGCGCCGGCCGGCCGCCAGCCTGGGCATGGCCATCGCCCGTACCACCCGGCTCGAACGGCGGTTGGCGCTGCTCGAACACGGCCGGGCGTTGCCGCGGTGTTTGCTCAGTTGGCCTCTCCGCACGGGCCTGGCAACGGCGGTAGTCGCCGCGGCCGGCGCGCTGGCGATGTTACATCTCGATCGATCGTCTGCCGCCGCCGATTCACCGACAGCCAAAGCGGACGCCGATCC
>DASVHB010000244.1:0-10375 GCA_036379195.1 Pirellulales bacterium | reverse complement strand
GAGTTGATCGAAATCACCACGATCAGTTCAACCAGCGTATAGCCGCCACGTTGCCTCGCGACCCGGTGGCCGGGGCAGAGCATTGGCGATGCCCCGGAACGAATGCGGAATGCGGAGTGCGGAGTGCGGAATGGAGAATTCCGGCGAGTCATGGGCGGTTCTCCGGGGCGTAGATCCAGGTGGCGAGCCGATATCGCTGTTGCTGGTCGGAGCGCGGATGCCGCCAAGTGATTTCGACCGCGATGCGGTTGCGCTCGGGCGGGCCGGCTTCCTCGTCGATACGCACTTCGACCGCGCCTTGCGGCAGCCGTTCGGCAATTTGCGAATCGAGATTCATCGCTTCGACGCGCTCGGAGGTCAGCTCCGCATAAGGCTCCGCGGTCAGTCGCTCTAAGATGTTGTCGGTCTCCAGCAGCGCCCGCGCGTGCCAACGGGCAGTTTGCCGCTGCCGAGCGACCGTGCTCAGCAGGCCGACCACCACGGTGAGCGTGGCCAGCAGCATGGCCGCCGCGGCGCAGCACTCGAGCACGGTAAAACCTTGTCGGTGTGAACGGCTCATGTCAGTTTCTCGATCAGGCTGACCAGCGGCAAGAAGAGGGCGACCATGATGAACATCACGACGGCGCCGGCAAATAAAATCATCGCCGGCACCAGCAATTGTAACCAACCCGACAGGCGCGTGGCGGTGCGGCGTTCGATGCCGTCGGCCAATTCGCGCATGGCCCAGGCCAGGTTGCCGACGCGCTCGGCGCTGTTCAGAAAGGCGTTTTCGGCGGCACGGATCAGCCCGTACTGGTGCAAGGCGTCTTGCCAGCGGTAGCCAAGGGTCACGTCGTTCACCACTCGCAAGAGCCGCAGTCGAATGGGCGTCGATGGGTAGTGCTCGGCCAGGGCCGCCAGCGAGGGAAGCAGCGACTGATGAGTTTCTGCCGCGGCGGCCAGCGACCGCAACACGACCGCCGACTCCAGCCGCCGCGAGATGATGCCCAAGGGCGGCGGCAGCCAGACATGGAAGCCGGTCAGCCGCGACAGGGCAACCGCCGCCAGGCCCAAGAACAACAACAGCACGATCGGCCAGCCATACGAAAGAAACCAATCGCTGGCGGCGATTAGCACGATGGTCGGAGGCGGCAGATCGGCGTCGAAGTCGCTAAAGATTTTGGTGTAGGCCGGTACGATCTTGAACATGATGAAAGACAGAATCAAGCTGCCGATCATGCTCAGCGAGGCCACGTACCACAGCGCCGCTGAAACCTTTGCCAGCACGGGGCGAGAGACGGGCTGGCGTGTCGTCTCGTCGAGCGCGGCGATCAGGTTGCCCGACCGCGCGCCGGCCTCGATCGTCGCCAAGGCACGGCGCGGAACCAGCCCGCCGATATGGCGCAGCGCGTCGGGCAGCGGCACGCCGGAGGCCAGCAATTGGGCCAGCCCGCGGCAACGCCAGCCAAACCAGGCGCCCCATTCGTGCGAGAAGCCCTCGACCACGGGGCCCAGCGGCAGCCATTTGCGCGAGGCGGCCGCCATCACCGCCAGCAGCGAGGCCTGCCGCCGCCGCCAATAGCGAAACGCCGCGAACGCCAGTACGCCGGCCATCGCCAGGCCAAACAAAAGGGCAAACACCCAGTTCAAAAACAGCACACACCCTTCGGCGAAGCCCGTGAGAATCATCACGCGGCCCATCACCGTCATGGTCAGGTGCAAGGCGTCCTCTCCTTGCTGCCGGCGGTCGCTATAGAAGAGATTGAGCGACGCCAGCACGGCCACGCCGAGCAGGATGAGACCGGGACAACTTTGTGCCGAAACCAACGCGTATCTCATGAGAGCTTTTCAACCAGGTCGATCATCGGCAAGATCAGCGACGAGACAAGAAACAAGGCCGCCCACAACACAAACAAGAACGTCAACGGTGGCACGACGGCCCGCAACAAGCCGAGCTGCGCCTCCAGCCGTCCTTCGAACATTTCGGCGGCCACGCGCAGCGACTCGCTGAGCGCAGTGCTCGGCTCCGACCCACTCAGTAGCTCCGACACTCCGTGGCGGAGACCGTCGTCGCGGAGCCCCCGGTCGCCTTCGGCGACGGAAACTCCGTCACTGAGCGCCGGAGCGACTAAATGTTCACCCCAGCGGAGAATCGGCCCCAGGCTTTCTGGGAAGGCGCGTAACGACACCAGCGAATCGCTGAGCGCGGCGCCTTGCTCGACCCGACCGGCTGCCAGCCGAGCGGCAAATGCCAGGCTGGTATCGTGGCAGCCGCCGCCCGCCAAGCGCAGTGCTTGCGGCAGCGGCAAACGGCTTTCGAGCAGCAGCGCCAGCAAGCGCGTGAACCGCGCGAGCGACGCCCAGCGCAAGATCGGACCGAGCAGCGGCGCCGCGATCAACATCGTGCGCAGTTCGGGCACGTTCATGCCCAGCCAAATCAACAGCCAGCCGCCCGAGACAATGGCGGCGTTGCCCGCCAGCATCCACGGCCCCAACTCGGTGTATTCGGCCAGCATTTGCGTGGGGCCGGGCGGGTCGCCGCCGAAATCGTCGTAGAACTGCATGATGCCGGGCACGACCGCCGCGGCGAAGAAGGCCAACACGCCCGACAACATCGCCAGCAGAATGGCCGGATAAGCCAGCGCCACTTGAACGCGGCGGTGGACGTCGTCGGCGTGGCGTTCGAGGGCGATGAATTCTTCGAGCACCCGCCCCAGGTCGGCAGAGCGCAAGCCCGCGGCCACGAGCGTTTGCAGGTGCGCGGGCGCGCGGCTGCGAGTCAAAGCCTGGTCGAGCGGCTCGCCGCGCGCAAGTTGATCTGCCAGTGTCGCCAGCGCTCGGGCCGTGCGGCCGCGCGGCAGCTCGCGCGCGGCGGCGGTCAATCCTGCTTCGATCGGCAGTCCCGCCTCGACCAGCGACGCGATGGTCGCGGCCAGTTGAGCGTCGGCGTCGTGGCGGGCGTTCAGCATAAGAAGCAGTAACAAGACCACACGAACCCGAAGCGTAAGCGAGGAAAACCCTTGATGCCGCGACCGCCTCGCTTACGCTTCGGGTTAGTCTGTAGGGTGGGCACTGCCCACCGTGATTTGCTGGTGGGCAGTGCCCACCCTACGATTCGTCGCTTCGGGTTAGTGTTCGTTTGCTTTAAGGTTGACTGACTGTTTTCAACAGGTTAATCCACGGCGTGAACAACAACAGCGCGTAGGCCAAGGCCGTGGTGCCGCCGATGCCGAGCGTCAGCGCCACGGGCAAAAAGACCTGCAGGGCTTCGGCCCGGCGCAGCGCCCGCTGGCGATAGCTGGCGGCGGCGTGCCGCAAGGCGGGCACCAAAGCGCCGCGCTGCTGCCCCGTGGCGATCAGCCAACCCAGCAAAGGGGGAAATCGCCGCGCGTTGCTCAGGCACTGCGCGGGCGGCTCGCCGCGCTCGATCGAAGCGGCCAGCGATTGAGCGTCGGCAATCATGGGCGGGCCACCGCTGGCCGAGGCCGATAAACGCAGTGCCTCGGCCAAGGGCGTTTCTTGCTCGACGAGCAGCGCCAGCACCTCGGCAAAAGTGGCCGCCTGGCACGAACGCAACAAATCGCGCACGCCGGGAATCCAGCCCAGCCACCGACCGGCACGTTGGCCGTCGAGCGTGATCGCTCGCCGAGACCATCGCCACCAAATGCCCACGCTCAAAAGGACCACGGCCGGTCCGATCGGCCCCCAATACACCACGGTTTCGCCAGCCCCGGCGATCCACGACATCCAGTCTGCCGCCGGCGCGCGGAAGTCATGAAACGACGACGCGACTGCCGGGGCGAACAGCGTGACAAAGGCGACCGTCAGCGCCCAGGCGAGCAAAAACACAACGATGGGATAGACCATCGCGGCGCCGGCGATCTGGCGCATTTCGGCCACCCGCCGCGCTGCGGCAGTCATGCCCTCTAAGGCGACGGCCAGCCTGCCCGACCGCTGGCCGGCCTCGACGATGGCCAGATAAAGCCGGGGAAAATCGGCCCGCTCGGCGGCGACGGCCTGGTCGAGCGTTTCGCCGCGTTGCAGGCGTTCACTCAACCGCTCGGCGAGTCGCCCCAACCGGCCCGGCAGATCGCGGCCCAGATCGAACAGCCCGCTCTCCAACGGCACGCCGGCGCGCACCAGCGCCGCGATTTCATCGTTCAGCGCCAGCAGCTCGTCAAGGCTGAGCGCAGAGTTCATCTGGGGCATGGCGTTCACGCAATGGTTCCAGCAAGCTAATTCAAGTGCAGAATGCGGAGTGCGGAATGCGGAATGTTTTCACGTAATAGTCGCCGGGAGGGAAACATGGGAAGCCTGTGTAATCGGTAGTTGCCGGTGCTATTTGCGCCACCTGACCGCTGGTGGCTGGGGCAGAGGCTTGCCGATGGCCCGGCTCGGATCAGCCGGGGCATCGCTTAGACTCTGCCCCAGCCACCGGGGCATTTGCCAAACTTATTCGTCAAGACTGATCAGATTTGCGTTCGTCGCCTGGCCCGATTGTACACTCCGCACTCCGCATTCCGCACTCCGCATTCAATGAAACCCTAGCACGCGGCGGACCTCGGCGGGGCTGGTGAGGCCGGCTTCGATGGCCTCGCAGGCGCGACGGATGAGCGGCATCATGCCCGATTCGATCGCCAGTTGCTCTAGCCGCGGTCGATCGTCGCGGGCCAGAATGGCGCCGGCCAGCGCGTTGTGTTGCAGCCTGAGCATTTCGGCCAACGCAATCCGCCCGCGATATCCGCTGCCGCCGCAGTCGGCACAGCCCACCGGCAGCCGCGCGTGGTTGACCGCCAGACCCAGCCGGGCGTCAGGCTCGCTCGCAGGTTGCGAGCACTCACACAACCGCCGCACCAGTCGCTGCGAGACAATGGCCAGAATGCCGCTGCGCAACAGATACGGCGCGATGTCCATCTCCGACAGCCGGCTGATGGCACCGGCGGCGCTGGGTGCGTGAAACGTGCTCAGCACCAGGTGCCCGGTGAGCGAGGCTTGAAACACGGTTTCGGCGGTGGCCCGGTCACGAATCTCGCCGACCATGATCACTTCGGGATCTTGCCGCAGCAAAAATCGCAGCCCGGCGGCCAGGTCGAAACCGGCGGCGGCGTTCACCTGCGTCTGAGCGACGCCGGGCACGGCCACCTCGATCGGGTCTTCCAGCGAGGCCAAGCTGCGGCTGCCTTGCGACTGGGCGGCGATCTGCCGCAGGCAAGCATAGAGCGTGGTGGTTTTGCCGCTGCCCGCCGGGCCGGTGACCAAAATGGCGCCCGATGTTTCGTGCAACAACCGGCTCAGCTCGGCGACGATCTCGGGCCGCAGGCCCAGGGCGTCGAGCGAATCGTAGCGTCCGCGGTCGGCGAACATCCGCACCACGGCTTTTTCGCCATAGAGGGTAGGAAAGGTGCTGACGCGCACTTCCATCTCGCCGTCGCCCGCGCGAATGCGTCCTTCTTGCGGCACGTCGGTGCGGTACGTGAGCAGGCCCGCCAGCACCTTCAGCCGGGCGATCACGTTGGCCGCCAACTGCACCGGCAAGTTAACCAGCGGCTGCAGCACGCCGTCGACGCGCCAGCGCACCTCCAGCGCCTCGGCGGTGGGTTGCAGGTGCAGATCGCTGGCCTGCGCCTGGCGGCTGACGGCCAGCAACCGCTCGACCGCCAGCGTGGCGTATTGCGGATCGCGCGGGTCGAGCGCGGCGACCACTTCGGCTAGCTCTTTGTCGATGCTCAAAGTAAGGAATCCTCCCACCCGCGCATGCCGTGGGCGGCGAGCAGCCGCATGAGTGGGTGCCGCTCGAGCGACTCGTTGTCGAGCGGGCTGACGATCAACGCCCAGATTTCATCGAGCGACTCGTTGAGATAAAGTTCCTCAGCGTCGTGTAAATGATCCGCCCGCCCCTGCAAAATATGTCGCAGGACGGGATCATCGACAACGCCGGGAATGGGATCGTGTTCGGGAGTCATGGGAGCATGGCAAGGGCTGTCATGCATTATACCGCACGCGGGGCGGTGTCCTAAAGTGCGGTCGAACAGACACTAACCCGAAGCGTCAGCGAGGCATAAAAGGGCCATTTCCTCGCTAACGCTTCGGGTTAGTGTGGGCGACCAACTCAACTTTAGGACACCACCGCACGCGGCTGCTTGTTTGGCATCGGCACCTGCGAATGGTATAATCGTGATATGTCAACCGCTAGCTGTCTTGATGAAATGCTTGAACCGCTAACTGCGGCGTTCACGCTCGAGCTCGCTCGACGGCTGGTGGAGCTTCGGGCGAATCCTGATCTACAAGCGCGTGTCGACGCACTCGCCGATAAGGCGAATCAAGGCACGCTGACTCCCGAAGAAGAACGGGTCTACAAGGGCTACGTCGAGGCCGCCGACATCATCGGGATCATTCAGGCCAAGGCCAGGCGGTTTCTGGCCACGTAGCGGACTTGGCGGCGTCGGGCGGCGCCCATGCCCTCAAAACGCTTCCAAAATAGGCCACATTCGGAGATAATGTGCGCACTCGTTCGACGCGATGGAGCCGCACTGTGCTTCATCATCAAACCTGCGCAAGTCGGCCCTTTATTGCCGCTCGCCATGACCGGACAGTTTCAGCTTAGCTTGCGAGCGTTGCTGGTGATGGCCCTGATGGTCTGTGTTTGGCTTGCCGTACAATTCAGCCGCAAGCCAGCACCACAGTCATAGAATGTAGATGCGAAGCGCATTCTGAACGTTCGAGAAGTTCTGGACGAAAGCTTTTCGGATTCCAATGTAATCCGATTCCTGTCATGGAACGGCCAATGGATCGGCACGGATTGCGATACTGAAATCCAATTAGCAGCCGACGGAACGGCGGTGCTTATCGAATATCAAGATGCCATCGATCGCTACGACGGCACCTACTCGATCAGCGAGGACGCCGAACTGACGCTCTCGCTCGTGGGCTACCGAGCCGAGTGGCCAACCATGCGAGTCTATCGAGATAACTCTGTGCTGTTGCTGATTCCGGCCCCGGCGTCACCTGGCAATGGAGTTGAGTGGCATGGCCCCGCTGTTGTCTCTGGCTTCTGGCCATTCTGCCAACTACCTGAATCACGCTTTTAAAAAATGCGTCGCCCTCGATTAGTGGGCGCGGAGGGACGAGCCATGTCAATGCATCGACGTAGCGGCTTCACCTGGGTCGAACTGGTCGTGATTGTCTGCGTGCTGGCGCTGCTGCTGGCCATGTTGTTGCCGGCGGTTCGACAGTCGCGAACTCCAAGCAGGCGCAACACCTGCAACAATAACCTTCATCAGTTGGGATTGGCGGCGACGAATTATGTCAGCTTCAAGGGCGAGTACCCCGGTTATCTCGAATCGCTACCAACGGATCGCGACGGTGAGATCAGCAATGGCCGGGCCTCGCGAGTCGCCTGGCTGGTGCCGCTGTTGCCGTATATCGAGCGGCAAGATATTTACGATCTTTATCGTTCGGGCGATTATCTCATGCCCGATGCGGTCGCCGATTGGGATCCGCGTCGGGTATACGTGCCGCTTTTCACCTGCCCGTCAGCCGCCGTGAAGAGTCAAAGCAACGCGCTCCGCCCGCCGTGTAATTTCATCGCCAACACCGGTCGCGCCGATGTGTACGCCTCTGCGGACAACGACGATAAGCCCGGTTGGCCCAACGACTGGCGGGCCAATGGCGTGTTCTTTAACCACTACCGCGACGGCGTGGCGCTGCCCGCCGACGCGCCGCTGGTCTCCATCAGTCAGGACTTCATTACCGAGCACGACGGCTCGTCGCTGACGCTCATGCTTTCCGAGCGGATCGACGCCGCCACGTATTCGTTTCCGCCGGACCGGGCGCTCGACGCCGAGGCGAGCATGGGCTTCGTCTGGTGGCCCAGCGCCAGCCCTCAGCCGCCGTTCGCCCCGCCGCGTCCTTCGCAGCGCATCAACGGCCCAGACGACGCGCTGCCGATCAACAACGCTCGCCCCACCAGCAACCATCCGACCGGCGTCAATGCCGCCTTTTGCGACGGGCATACGCGCTTCATCAGCCAGGACATCGACTACGGCGTGTGGTGCTTGCTGATGACGCCGCACGGGGCCGAGGCGAACACGCCCGGCGAAGTGGAATTGGCGGCGCCCGGCCCAACCAACAATTACCAATATTTGCGCGCAGAGCCGGTCGATGAGGCCAGCCTTCAGTGAGACGCGCAGGGCGTTGGCCGGGTAATATCAAAAAGCCGTGTCGCCGCATGACTCGCGTGCCTGCCCCGAAGGGGCGCGGGAGAATAGCCAGGGGCAACGCCCCTGGAGTTTGCTGGCCCACACCAACCCGAAGCGCCAGCGAGGCAATGCGGCGTTCTGCCTCGCTGACGCTTCGGGTTGGTGTCGCTTTGCACAGCAACACCACACGATTAGGACACTACCTGATTGTCGCCTTCATGGCCGCCGCATCGCAATTGCGGTAGACTGCGGCCATCATGCCGCAAGAAAAAACCGCCGCTGCTCGGCCCCGTCGACGTTGGCTGCAGTTCAAGCTGCGCACGCTGCTGGTGGCGATGGTCGCGGCCTGCATTCCTTTGGCGTGGCTGACGATGAAACGCGAGCGCACTCGCCGACAACGCCGCGCGGTCGTCGCCATCAGTAATGTGGGCGGCAATGTCTGGTATGTTGGGACGCCAAAGAGAGTCCCGCCGGTCGGAGTGATGGCTGGCGGCGGCCGGACCCTGCGACACAATGTAATTCCGTACGATTCGCAGCAGCGCTCCGGCAATCTTTTGGCGCAGGTCGTCGAAGAGGCCACCGCGGGCGATGGCAAGACGGGCGTCACGTTTGCCGGCGCCAGCGCCTTTGAGCAGGACCTGCCGCGCAGCCCGATTATCCGGTAGGTTAAATTCAAGAATCTCGTCCCCGCGGCGAATGACGCTTGGTACAATATCGATCGGGGCGGCACCTCGTCACGGAGCCTGCCGATGAGCGACGATTTTCGAATCAATACGGCCAGTTCTCGCGGCCCGCATGCGCCCATGCGGCGAGGACCGGCGCCCTTGCGCGATTTGTTGCGAATCGCCGGGCCGGCGCTGGCGGCGATCGGCCTGTGTCTGCTGATCGTCGGCCTGGGCGATTTTTTCATGGCCTTTGGCACGTTTCGACCGCCGCGGTATTTCTGGTGCGCGTTTGTGGGCATGCCGCTGTTGGCCGGCGGCGTGGCGCTCACTCGCTTCGCCTACCTCGGCCCGCTCGCCCGCTACGTCGCCGAAGAGACCGCGCCGGTCGGCAGAGACGTGATCAACTACCTGGCCCGCGGCACCGAGCCGGCCGTGCGGGCAGTCGCCGGCGCCTTGAAAGAAGAATGGTCGCAGTCGCCCGGCGAGGAACGAAAAAGCTGCCCGCAGTGTGGCCAGCGGAACGACGCCGACGCCCGGTTCTGCGCTCACTGCGGCGGCGCGATGACGGCCACGGCGGTGTGCGCGCACTGCGGCGCGAAGAATGCTCCTTCGGCGAGCTTTTGCGACCAATGCGGGCATTCGTTGGCGAGCGCGTGATTGTCGCCCAGGCGTCAACGGATATAATGTCAGCGGCGCGGCCCTCGGGAGAGTCCAACGACATGCGATTTCAAGCGTGGCTCGGTTGGTTGGTTTTGGCGGTGACGCTCTGCGCGGCCGCGTGCAGCCGCGCCGCCGACCGCCCACGACGCCGTACCGATGCGAACTCGTCTTCCCGTGAGGCCGATACCCCACGCGGCGACGATGCCAAATCGCCCGAAGCCGCGGACGACGACGCCAGGTTCGTCCATAAGACCGACCGCGAGTGGCGGAAGATTCTGTCGTCGCGGCAGTACCGGGTGACGCGCGAGAAAGCGACCGAAGAACCCGGCACGGGCAAATACTGCCATACCAAAGACCCCGGCGTCTATCATTGCGTCTGCTGCGGCGCGGCGCTGTTCGACTCGCAGGCCAAGTTCGAGTCGGGCACCGGCTGGCCCAGCTTCTGGAAGCCCGCCGACAAAAAGCACATCAAGACCGCGCTCGATTTGAGTGCGCCAGAGCTGCGAGTCGAAGTGACCTGCGCCCGGTGCGACGCCCATTTGGGCCACGTTTTCGACGATGGACCGCCCCCCACCGGCCTGCGATTTTGCATCAATTCGGCGGCCCTCGATCTGGTGGGCGAAGGCCAACAGCCGCGCATCGGGCGAAAGGCCGTCGCCCCGCGAGCCAAAGCGAAGCAGCCGCGAGACAAGGAATGACCGTCGAGCCTTAAGAAATGACCGTCGAACCTTCGACGTGCGGTTTTGATGAGCCGGCTTTAGCCGGGCTTGTCGCCATTGCCACCAGCTTTAGAGATCGTCCTGCTTTTTCTCTCGGGCTTTTCGCACGTTTCCGACCCCGAAGGGGTCAAACTCCAAAGCCCAGGGCGCAGCC
>DASVHB010000243.1:0-5486 GCA_036379195.1 Pirellulales bacterium | reverse complement strand
ACGAGGTTTGGAAAGCAAACCTGCCCGATCGCTATGGCAAGTTCAACATCGCCTTCGGCCTCACCTCGACGCCGCTGCTCGACGGCGACCGGCTCTATTTGCAATTGCTCCATAGCGGCGCTTCGCAGGTGATCGCGTTGGACAAAACCACCGGCGAGCAGATCTGGAAGCATGACCGCAAGACCGACGCCCGCGCCGAATGCGAACATTCGTACGCCTCGCCCACGCTCTATCGAGACGGCCAGCGCGAGTTTCTGCTGACGCACGGCTGCGATTACATCGTCGCCCACAGCCTGGAAGACGGCCACGAGTTGTGGCGCTGCGGCGGATTGAATCCCAAGAACAGCTACAACGAAACGCTGCGGTTTGTGGCCTCGCCGGTGGCGGCGCCGGGCTTGATTGTCGTGCCTTCGGCCAAAGACGGCCCCGTGCTGGGCCTCAGCCCCGACGCGCGGGGCGACATCACCGGCTCCAGCGAATCGCACGTGTGGACACGCTCTCGCAACACGCCCGACGTGCCGTCGCCGCTGGTGGTCGATGGGCTGGTGTATCTCTGCCGCGAAAACGGCGTGCTCATCTGTCTCGACGCCGAGACCGGCAAGCAGCTCTACCAGGAACGGGCGTTTTCCGATCGCTACCGCGCGTCGCCGGTGTATGGCGACGGCAAAATTTATCTCACGGCCCGCGGCGGAGTCGTCACCGTGGTCAAGGCGGGCAAGGATTTTGAGATTCTTTCGTCGAACGACATGCAGGAGCCGATGTCGTCGTCGCCCGCCATTGCCGGCGGACGGGTTTATCTACGCACCTTTGAGGCCCTGTATGCGATTGAGAAATAGTGCGAATCCTGCCGCTGTGGTGGCCGGGGCTGAGGCTGGCCGGGCGCGGGCCGGCGGTTATGAAACGGCATATTCGGCCAGGCGAAGCCCCGGTCGGAATGCGCCGGGGCATCGCTTAGGCTCTGCCCCAGCCAGCGGAAGCCCAGCCACCGGATTGCGATTGGTGGTGGCCGTAGCGGCGGTTTTCCTGATGCCTGCCGCGCCCGCTTCGAGTGGCGAACTCAAATTCCGCACCGAGGAGCTGCCCGAGCGGCTCGAGGTCGGCTATGCCGTAACCCTTGCCGACATGAACGCCGACGCCAAGCCCGATATTGTGGTCGTCGATACCGAGCGTGTCGTCTGGTTCGACAACCCAAGCTGGCAGGTGCATACGCTGATTCAAGGTCAGACCAAGCGCGACAACGTCTGCATCGCCCCGTACGATATCGATGGCGACGGCAAAGTCGAGTTTGCCCTGGGGGCCGATTGGCGGCCCATCGACACGCGCACCGGCGGCACGATTCAGTGGCTCAGCCGGCCCGAATCTGCCGACGATCGCTGGCGGGTCCACCCCATCGGCGAAGAGCCGACGGTGCATCGCATGCGCTGGGCCGATCTCGATGGCGACGATCGCAAAGAGCTGATCGTCATGCCGATGATGGGCCGCGATTCGACGAAGCCGCTGTGGATGGAGCACCCGCTGCGCGTGTTGGCGTACCACATTCCCGACAATCCAACGTCGCGTTGGCAGCCGCGCGTGCTCAACGAAGAGCTGCACGTGGCCCACAACTTTTGGCCCACCGATCTCGACCACGACGGCCGGACCGATCTGCTCGTCGCCAGCTTTGAAGGGGTGACGCTCTTGCAGCGCGGCGAGGGCAAACACTGGACAAGCAAACGCATCGGCTCGGGCAACCAAGACAATCCCGAAGCCCGCGGCGCCAGCGAAATCAAGCACGGCACGTTGGCCGGCGGCGGCGATTACCTTGCCACCATCGAACCTTGGCATGGATTTCAAGTGGTCGTCTACACTCGGCCCCACGACGCCGACTCCGCGCTCTGGGACCGCCACGTGATCGACTCTGACCTGAAATGGGGCCACGCCGTGTGGTGCGCCAACCTGGACGGCGACGACGATCTGGAGCTGATCATCGGCGTGCGCGACGACAAAGAAGCCGCCGGACGCTGCGGCCTGCGGATCTACGACCCTCAGGACCGGCAGGGGGCGAAATGGCGGCGGACCATCGTCGATCCGGGCGGCGTGAACATCGAAGACTTAACCGCCGCCGATTTCGACGGCGACGGCCGCACCGATATCGTGGCGGTGGGCCGGCAGTCGCATAACATCCGCATTTACTGGAACGAAACGGAGTAGGGGATCATGCCCGAAGCCGTTTTACGATGCCGAGGCGTGCGTGGCGCGACCACGGTCGAGCACAACACGCGAGACGAAATACTTAAAGCGACGCGGCAGCTTTTGGCGCTGATGATCCGCCAGAACGGCATCGAGCACGAAGACGTGGCCAGCGCCATTTTCACCACCACGGTGGATGTCGATGCCGAGTTTCCGGCCTTGGCGGCGCGTCAGTTGGGTTGGATCGACGTGCCGATGCTTTGCACCCACGAGATCAGCGTGCCTGGCTCGCTGCCGCGCTGCGTGCGAATCCTGATTCACTGGAACACGACCAAATCGCTCGACGAGATCGTGCCGGTTTACATTCGCGGTGCGACGGCGCTGCGGCCCGACCTGTGCAAGCTGCCTCCGGTGGATTTCGACGAGCTCGAATCGTGGATCGAGGCCGAACTGGCCGCTCAAGACCGTGCCCGAGCGGCACGAGCGAAAGCGCCTTGACTTGCGATAGGAGTCAGGCAAAAAATGAGGGACAAAAAAATCAGGAAGCAAGCTATTTCCGGGCCTGCGCCGTTTTTGTCTTGCGTGCCACCACCGACTTCGTAGAACGACTGACGGCCTTGGTGGTCTTCGTTTGCGATTTGGCGACCCGGCTCGGCGCTTTGGCCGGCGCGCCAGCTTTGCCTGATTTGGCGACTTTCGTTGGCTTCGTTGGCTCGGTCGGTTTTTCCGAGGTGGCGACTCTGGCCGAGTTGGCAGCTTTGCTCGCCGCCTTGCTCGCCTCAGGGCGCTCAGCCAGATGCGGCCGATGGCCGTGCAATCGGGGCGGAGGCGCCGATACGCCTAGCAGCATCGCCTGCCCTTCGGGTCCGGGCGGCGGAGCGAAATAGGGCATTCCGCGCAGCTTGGGGCGATGGCTGGCTTTGGCCGACGTCCAATAAGGGTTGTAGCGAAACTTGCCGCCGAAAAGCAGGTTCTCGCCGCCGAGCATGCGGCGATACCAATTGGCCCCCCAATAGTATCCCCGCGGATAATAAGGGCAGCGCCTTACATAGGTGTGCGGCGGATAATAGAGAATGCGGTCGGGAATCGGCACGCGGAACGGCTGCGGCGTGGGCATCCACGACAAGCCCGCCGGATAGGGCGTGTAAGGCTTGCTGAGGCTGGTGTTGGTAACGCCGTAGCCGGATGACATTTCGGACGACTCGGCCTGTTCGGCCGCGGGAGTGGCGACCGCCTCGGCCTCTTCAATGGGCGGCGGACCAAAGAGCGGCTCGTCTTGACCAAGCGTGACTTGCGCCTGAAAGACTCCAGACAGGATAACCCACGCGGGCAGATACGATTTCATAGCGATGCCCTCGGTCAGCCGACGGTGATTGGCGAGAACCCGTCAAAACTCTTCGGATCGACCAAGGCGGAAAATCGCGTTGATTCTCAGTGACCGCTAAAGACAACGCAGATTGCCCACGCTAGCAACGGGAGCGGCGCGCAAAAAAGCCGCGGGCAGGCGCTGGGCTTGCCCGCGGCGAGCGCAAAAGTTGCTCTTACGGCTGACAACGTCAGGCTGGAAAGCCTGACTTACAGACGCATGCTACACCGTATATCCATCGCGATACTTGGGCCGCACGATGGCCGCCACTTCGGGAGCGTTGGTCGCTTCGAGCTTTTGGGCGTCCCACTCGATCTTCTTGCCGGGGCTGCCGGCTTCGGGCGCCGCCCACACGGCCAGATTGCCCAGCAAGATCGTCTCGGTCAGCCCGCCGGAGTAATCGGCGAAGTTCGACATGGCCGATTCGCCGCCCTTGATCGCGCGCACCCATTCCTCAAAATGCCCGGGCGAATGAACAAACTCGACCTTCGGCTCGCTAATGCCGCCCAAGAGTTCGAGCGGGTTCTCGGCATAGTCACCCGGTGCGTAGAGCTTGCCCTTGTCGCCGATCACCAGCGCGCCGCTGCCGCTGGGGTCTTTGCCATCGATGAGGTCCTTCGAGGGCTTCTTTCCGCCATCGTACCAGGTCATGGCCAGCCCGGCCCGCTTGTCGGTCTTGGGGAACTCGAACTTGATGATCGACCACTTCGGATAGCTGTCGCCGTTGTGGCCCGAGGTTTCAGCCTGCACCGACGTGGGATCGCGAAGTTCGAGCGCCATGTAGGGCATGTTCACCGTATGGCAGGCCATGTCGCCCAAGGCGCCGGTGCCAAAATCCCACCAGCCGCGCCAGGCGAATGGATGATAGCCATTGGCAAAGGGGCGATAGGGCGCTGGGCCGAGCCATTCTTCCCAATGCACGTGGGCCGGCACCGCCGCTTCGGCGGGCCGCGGTCCGCCTTGCGGCCAGATCGGGCGGTTCGTCCAAATATGCACTTCTTTCACCGTGCCCAACACGCCCGAGCGAATGACCGCCGCCGCCTTTCGCAGCGAATCGTTGGCCGTGCCCTGGTTGCCCATCTGCGTGGCCACTTTCTTTTCGCGGGCGATCTCGGCCAACCGGCGGGCTTCCCAAATCGAATGGGTCAGCGGCTTCTGGCAGAAGCAGGCTTTGCCCAGGTTCATGGCCATCGCGGCGACGACGGCGTGGCAATGGTCGGGCGTGCTCACGGTCACGGCGTCGATGCTGCCGGCCATCTCATCGAACATCTTGCGGAAATCGTTGTATTTTTTGGCCTTGCCGAATTTTTGCGAGGCGCCGTTGAGCGTGTTGTCATCGACATCGCAGATGGCCACCACATCGCCGTGGTTGCCGGCGTCGCTGGAATCGCTGGAGCCTTTGCCGCCCACACCCACGCAGGCGAAGCGGATGCGTTCGTTGGGCGACTTGCTCTCTTCAGCCCGCAGACCGGCGGCCACCCAGAAACCGGCGCCGGTGGCGGCCGTCGTTTGCAGAAACTGGCGACGACTAGATTGACGTGGCATGACGCGATACTCCTTGAATACAAGTGGAGGAAGGTAGTTCGGAAACTTTGGGTCTGGCGGGTCGTTCCAAGATAACGTAAGCGGCTTCGCTCGACCACTACTTTTTGGGCCGATTTGGCAACACACCGTTTGGGTGGCTGGGGACTGGTGGCTGGCGGTTAGTGGTTGGTGGTTGGTGGAGTCCCCAGTCCCCAGTCCCCAGCCACCAACCACCAGCCACCAGCCACCAGCCCCCAGCCACCAACCACTACTTATACAACCTCACTTGCGGCTTGCCGTCGCGGCCGACCCACCCCCGATACAGCCCTTCGGTGTTGAAGGCGGCCGAAAAGTTCCCCCTCGCGTCCAAAACGATCGTGCCGCCGCTACCGCCAGATTTCTTAAGCGTTTGATTGATGACTTGGTC
>DASVHB010000242.1:0-8251 GCA_036379195.1 Pirellulales bacterium | reverse complement strand
GTGTCACCTTGATGGCTTCTTTGGCCCGCACGGGGGCGTGGGCGTCGGCACGCTGCTCGGCGTTGGCGAGAGTATGGGCCAGCCAGCCGCCAACGCCCGCGGCGGCGCCGGCCAAGGCCGACCGGCGAGTCATGCCCCAAGAAACATCGCGCATCGGCTTCGTCCTTTCGCAAGAAACCTGTGGGATTATTTTTTCTGTGCTTGTGGCTTTTCGAGCAGATCGAGCGGCCGGGCCGGTGGCGGCTCGTCAGCAATCCGGTACGACTGGTTGGCGACTTCGTCGAAGTCGGCCAGCAGAGGCGCCGAGAAAGCCGCCAACGACGGCATCTCGCCCGCCGCTGGCCCCGCCTGCGAATCATCGAGGATTCGGTAGCCGCTGTCCTGGGTGTCGACGGGCAACTCGCCAAAGAATTCGTCGGGCACCTGCAGCGGATCGCCATAACGCGCGCGCAGCTTGGTCCAATACTTCTCGGGCACGTCGTGTTTGCCCTGATAAACATCGCGCACCGCGTATCGCGCCTGGCATTTGGTACAAACCAATTCTCCCTGCCACGACGCCTGGTCGGGAGCATCGACCATTTGCCGCAGCCGCGGCTCAAGATCACGCTTCAGCGCCACACGGCCACACGAGCAGGCCCAGTAGCGGAACCGCGAGATGCCGGCGGTTTTCAGATCACGCTGAAATCGTTCGATCGCGGCGGCACGCACCTCGGCGGATTTGTCGCTCAATCCACGCAGCAGCGCGGCCGTGAACGACCGTGCCTCGGGCAGTACGACACCGATGGCCCAGGCGGCCTTCTGCCGGATGAGCGGTTCGTCGTCTCGCAACCGCTCGACGAGCGGTGCGACCGATGGCTGCGCGGCCACTCCGATTTGTGCCAGACAGACAATCGCCCAGTGACGCACCAGCACATGCTCCGCCTTCAATCGCTCGACTAGCGCCGGCTGCTCGGCGGCGGCTTCGGCCCCTACCGTGGCCAACATCTCGGTCGCTTTGCGCCGCTGCATTGGATCGATGTCTGTCAGCAGGTCGAACCAGTGCGTGAGGGGTTGGCCCTCATAAAGCGCCGGCGCCGGGGAGACGGGCGGCTCAGCGGCAGGGGCCGGCTGAACCGCGCCAAGCGCCGCCGGGGCCGCCGGAGCCGCCGGAGCCGCCGGAGCCGCCGCCTGCGGCACCTGCAAGGCTTTTCCGCACGAGGGGCATTTGGCGCGCATGCCTGCTTGCTCGTCTTTGGCGACGAGCTTTTTGCCGCAAACACAGACGACATTGATCGGCATAGCTCAGCGACGCAAGCAAGCACAACCGCAACGCCTGTGCGCGGCGTTGCCGGCAGCCTGACATCTTACTCTGAACCGCGCGCCGATGCGCGAAAAAAGCGGCGTCTACGACTCGTCGGTTTTTGGCTTGGCGGCCTTGGCGGCCTTGGCCGCCCGCTTCTCGGCCCGCTGCCGCATGACCTCCAGCGCCTGCTTGATCTCATCCTCATCGACCTGGCCATCGCCGTTGGCATCGATCTTGGCGAACTGCTTCTTCAAGAAGGGCGGCAACTCACTTTCGCTCCACTTGCCGTCGCCGTTGGCGTCCATCTTGTGCAGCCGAGTCAGCAACCGCTGCGGATCGGGCAGATTCGGTGCGTCGGCCGTGGCCTTGGCTTGCTTCTTCTTGCCGTCGGCCTCGGCCTGCGGAGGCGTATTTGCGACACCGGGCATGAGCTCGCGCCGGTTCAGCGTGCCATCGCCATCCTGATCGAGCGCCAACAACGCGGTCGGCGACGCGGCGATCTCTTCTTTCGATAATCTACCATCGCCGTCGCTGTCCAAGGCCCGCAACAGCGCCGCCACCGCGCCGCCCGGACGCGCCGACTGAGGGGCACTCGGCTGGGCTGGCTGCCCGACGCCCGCCTGCGCTTTCAACAGCGCATGCCCCTTGTCGAACTCGTCGCGCGTGAGCGTCTTGTCGCGGTTCACGTCGAAGTTTTCCAGGAACTGCGCCAACCTGGCACGCACCGGTTCGGGCAGCTCGCTCTGTTCAATCTTGCCGTCGCCGTTCACGTCCAGCCGCTTAAAAACGTCACCGCTGTCGGCTTGCAGAAACTGGATGTACCGATTGTCGGCGCCGGCGGGCGGTTCGGCCGGCGGATCGGCCCGGTCTTCCTTCATGCCCGCGATGAATTCGGCTTCGCTCAGCTTGCCGTTGCCGTCGGTATCGGCCCGGCGCACCAACCGCCGAAACAGCTTGCGACGTTCCGCGGGAGCCTCATCCTTGGTGACCTGGCCATCGCTATTGGCGTCGAGCTGCTTGAACAGGGCCGCCGGCTGCGAGGAGTCGGCCGTCGCTTCCGCTGGGGCTGGCGGCTCGTCGGCCTCAGCTTGCCCGCCTAGCGCCATCCCCCACCACGCGACCGCCAACATGCAGAACCGCCTGGACATTTTGATGTCTCCTTTTGAATTAGCCGGTAAAGAGTGATCGGATTATCATCAGCCCTCGGAATGTCCCGAACCACGGTGGTCTTACGCCAAGCGCAAGCGAGGCAACGTCGAATGCCCCGCCTCGCTTGCGCTTCGGGTTCGTGTGGGCGGCTGAATGATCCGGGATAATTACTCCCAACAGATGAAACCATGCGGTAAGGCAAAGGTTCCGCGAGCCGTGCAAACAATCTTGTCCAAAATGCCCGAGGCCCCTATAATCGTGACCGCGCGTTTTTCCGGCGAAGATCGAACCATCCCGCGAACCGCTCCGCACCGGCTCGCGTATCAGAATCAGCCGTGCATGGTTGCCGGCTGGCGGCGGCCCGAAAGCACGGGCGCTGTCTGGATGCAGCGGGTGTTGCGTTTGGCAAACACGCCGGAACAGTCCGGTCGCACGGCGGCGACACCGCCGTCGGCACAGGCGTTATAGTTGTTTGGGGCCTTGGTTTGCGGCACAAGACCTAGCTGAAAGGAATCGTTCAATCGTCGCCGGGCATTGGTCGATGACACGGGTGCGTCAGTTCGCGTGCCCGCGAGGTCGACTCCCAAGACATGGAATGCGGCGCCGGCGAAGGTTGACTACCATTGGCCTGAACGGAGTGCGTTGGATTACGGAGCGTGTTGGCTCAATGAGGTTCAGTCGGTCGCTTCACAAGGTCCTGTCGGGCCTGGCCGCGGGAACAGCCGAGCCAAAGTCGTACCAACCGCGAGTTCGCATCGTCCGGCTACCTGTCTAGCCTGGGGAGTTACATCATGCAGATCTACGGTCCCGCGCAGTTACACGGTCCGCAACCGATCAGTTCGCCGCACCTTCGCAACCAGCCCGTCGAATCGGCCGGCTCGGCGGCCTCGTCGCAAGACGTGGTGCAGATTTCCGACGCCGGCCGGCTGATGGACATGGCCAATGGCCTGCCCGCCATCCGCCAAGACCGCGTGGACGCCATCCGCGCCCAGATTGCCAACGGCAGCTACGAAACCGCCGACAAGCTGAATGTCGCGCTCGATCGGATGCTCGACGAGCTGGCGTGAAGCTACGGGCGTCGCCATCCGCCGAAGCTTTCGTCGATCAGACGATCGGCTTCGGGCGGACCCCACGTGCCGGCGGAATAAATGGCAATGGGAGGAGCCGACGGCGCCTGCCAGGCTTCCAGAATGGGAGTCACAAACTCCCAGGCAGCCTCCAATTCGCCAGAACGCATGAACAACGTTGCGTCGCCGCGCAGCGCGTCGAGCAATAAACGCTCGTAAGCCTCGGGCAGCTCGGTCTGAAACGAGTCGCCGTAGTCGAAGGCGAAATTGACCGGGTGCAAGTCGAGTTGCATGCCCGGCCGTTTGGCCGAAAACGTCAGATCGATACCTTCGTCTGGTTGGATGCGAAAAACGAGCACTCCGGGTTGGGCCTCGCGCAGATCGCAAACATCGCCGACGCATTCGACCGTGCGAAACAGTTGCATCGGCGGCAGCTTGAACTGCACGGCGATCTCCGTGACTCGCCGCGGCAACCGCTTGCCGGTCCTCAAAAAGAAGGGCACGCCCGCCCAGCGCCAGCTTTCGACCGAGGCACGCAAAGCGACGAAGGTCTCGGTGGTCGAGGCCGGATTCACCGCTTCTTCCTCGCGATAGGCGCGTACCGGCCGGTCGCCGATCGAACCGGCGCTATACTGCCCGCGCACGACCTGGCGAGCCACGTCGGCGCCGCGCAGCGGCACGAGATTGCGAAGCACCTTCAATTTCGCGTCGCTGATATCGGCTGATTTCAGGGTGGCCGGCGGGTCCATGGCCACCAGGGCCAGCAACTGCAGCATGTGGTTTTGTACGACGTCGCGCAATGCGCCGGCCTGGTCGTAGTAAGCGCCACGCCGCCCCTCCATGCCGACAGTTTCCGCGACGGTGATCTGCACATGATCTACATGCTGGCGATGAAAGAGTGGTTCGAAAATGGCATTTCCAAAACGAAATGCCACCAGATTTTGCACCGTTTCTTTACCCAGATAATGGTCGATGCGGTAAATCTGATCGGCCCGCAGCGACCGCAGCAGGTCGTGGTCGAGCGCCAGGGCGCTGGCCAGGTCGTGGCCAAAGGGTTTTTCGATGACCACGCGCTCCCAAGCGTCGCCTTCCTCACGGCGGATCAGACCGACGCTCGACAAGCCTTGCACGATCGGGCAGAAAAACTCCGGGCCGGTTGCCAGATAGAACAGCCGATTGCCGGGCAAATCGTGCTGCCGCTCGAGTGCGTGCAACCGTTCTGCCAAAGCCGTCATGCCCTCGCGCGTGGTAAAGTCAGAGCATTGGTAGAAGACGTGCGAGAGAAACGATTGTTCGGCGTCCGATACGCCGTTTTTGCGGAATTCGGCGATTGCTCGCCGGGTGTCGTTGCGGAAGTCTTCATCGGTCTTTTCGCGGCGCCCAATGCCGAGCACGGCAAACTGCCGCGGCAGAAATTGGTTTTGAAACAGGCCCGCGAGAGCCGGTAGTAGCTTTCGGCCAGCCAGATCGCCCGTCGCGCCGAATAGGACGAAGGTGAATGGCGGCGGCGGGCTTACTTGGGGAATGACTGATGATGAGCGAAATTGATTCATGGATGCTTCCGACTTCCGACCTTCTGCGCGAACCGCGACCTAGTTATCGCTGCCGTGCCAACGAGAGAAAGAGCTGCCAGCGGGCCTGCATCTCGGCCAGGCTGTCGCCGCCAAATTTGTCGATCAGCGCGGCGGCGATTTCAAAGGCCACCACGTTTTCGACAATCACGCTGGCCGCCGGCACCGCGCAAACGTCGCTGCGTTCATATGAGGCGGCTTCGGCTTGCTTGGTGGCCAGGTTGATCGAGTCGAGCGGCTTGCGGAGCGTGCTGATCGGCTTCTTTGCCGCGCGAATCACAATCGGCTGGCCGTTGGTCATGCCCGCCTCCAGGCCGCCCGCGTTGTTCGTCGGTCGGGCGTATCCCAGGTCGGGCGATTCGCGCCGCTGCTGGTCGAATTGAATCGGATCGTGAACCTGTGAGCCGCGCCGCCGCGCGGCCTCGAAGCCCAGACCGATCTCGACGCCCTTGATGGCCTGCACCGCCATCACCGCCTGCGCCAGCCGCCCGTCGAGCTTGCGGTCCCACTGGGCGTGCGTGCCTAATCCAAACGGCACCCCCTCGACCCGCACCTCGACCACGCCGCCCAGCGTATCGCCGTCTTTGCCGCACTGGTCGATCAGCGACTTGATTTCGTCGTCTTGATCGGGATTGAGCGTATAAAGCTCGCTGGCGTCGCGCAGCGCGCGTTGCTCGTCGAGCGTGCCGGGCCGCGGCTCAACACGAATGCCGCCTAGCTCGGCCGTGTAGCCAAACGCGCTGATGCCGAACTCGCGCAGCAGTTGCTTGGCCAACGCTCCAGCCGCCACGCGCACGGCGGTCTCGCGAGCACTCGCGCGTTCGAGCACACCGCGAATCGAGCCCAGGTACTTGATCGCGCCCGTCAAGTCGCCGTGTCCGGGCCGCGGACGCTCCAACTCGCCTAGCCGGTCGAGCTTGCTGTCTCGATTGACGACTTCCAGCGCGATGGGACTGCCCAGCGTTTGTCCCTGCCAGACGCCGCTTTTGATCTCGACCGCGTCGGTCTCGATGCGCTGGCGCCCGCCGCGTCCATACCCTCCCTGGCGGCGGCGCAGCTCGGTATCGATCGAATCGGTTTCGATCGCCACGCCCGCCGGAAAACCATCGACCAAGGCCCACAGCGCCTTGCCATGCGATTCGCCGGCAGTCCAATAGCGTAGCATCGTTTACAGATCGTTCAGCGCGAGGATAAAAGAAACGTCTCGCTCAAGTTTAGCTCGCGTCTGGCCGGTCTCCTAGGGTTCGGTCGCGCACAAGCTGACAATCCCGAAGTGGCACATGCGGCGGCGCGGCTTCCCGCGTACACTAGATATGAAACTCAACCAAGGAATGCCCATGATTTACCGAACCATGCTCTGCCAACTGTTAGTTCCCGCGATGATGTTCGCCACCGAGGTGCACGGCGCCAGCCCGCTGACCGGACCTACCGAGTTGCTGTGGCCCCAAGGAGCTCCGGGCGCGGTGGGCAAGGAAGCGGCCGATCAGCCCTCGCTCACCGTCTATCGGCCCGAAGCGGATAAGGCCAACGGAACGGGCGTGGTGGTATGTCCGGGCGGTGGCTACGGCCACCTCGCTGTGGGGCACGAAGGGCACGACCTGGGCGAATGGTTCAAGGCCCGCGGCGTCACGGCGTTCGTCTTGCAATATCGCATCGCCCCGCGCTATCACCATCCCGCGCCGCTGGCCGACGCCCAGCGGGCCATCCGGCTGGTGCGGGCGCGCGCCACCGAGTGGAAGCTTGACCCCAAACAAATCGGCATCATGGGCTTTTCGGCAGGCGGGCATTTGGCCTCGACCGCCGGCACCCATTTCGACGCCGGCCAGCCCGACGCTGATGATCCGATCGACCGGGTGAGCTGCCGGCCCGACTTTTTGATTCTCTGCTATCCGGTGGTTTCGTTCACCACCGAATACACGCACGTCGGCTCGCGCAACAACCTGTTGGGCATAGACGCCGATGCGAAGTTGATCGAGCAATTCTCCAACGAAAAGCAGGTGACCGCCGAGACGCCGCCGACATTTATGTTCCACACCGACAAAGACACCGGCGTGCCGCCCGAAAACAGCGTGCTGTTTTATATGGCGCTACGCAAGGCGAAGGTGCCGGCGGAGCTGCACATTTATGAGAACGGCGTGCACGGGGTCGGGCTGGCCAAGAACGATCCGATTCTTGCCACCTGGTCCGATCGGTTGGCCGACTGGATGAAAGGACGCGGGCTGTTGCAAAGCGATTAAGCCGTAGGGTGGGCATTGCCCACCATCCGGATTCATGGTGGGCAATGCCCACCCCTATTCCGTTTCCGATCACAACGATGCAAATGCGCTGGTGGCAATAATGCGGTGGGGGAAATGCGAACCGGGGCATCGCGAAGGCTCTGCCCCGGTCACCGGACCAGCCACTAGCCACTAGCCCCCTTCTCGACTTTGATGCGCAGATCGCGGAGTTGCCGGGCGTCGACCGGGCCGGGGGCCTCGGTCATCAGGTCGGTGGCCTTTTGGGTTTTCGGAAACGCGATGCAGTCGCGAATGTTGTCCAGGCCGCCGAACAGCATCACCCAACGATCGATGCCCAGGGCGATGCCGCCGTGCGGAGGTGCGCCGTATTGCAGCGCGTCGAGCAGAAAGCCGAACCGCTCACGGGCGTGGGCCGGGTCGATGCCCAATAGCGAAAACACTTGCTGTTGCACCTGGTTGTCGTGAATCCGAATGGTGCCGCCGCCAGCCTCCGAGCCGTTGATCACCAGGTCGTAGGCCTGAGCGCGGCATTTGCCCGGCTCGCTGCCGAGCATGGCCAGATCCTGCGGGCGCGGGGCGGTGAAGGGGTGGTGCATGGCGGCCCAGACGTTTTCTTCAGCATCCCAGGCGAACATCGGAAACTCGACGACCCAGGAAAAGTGCATCGAGCCGGGCTGGTACAACTTCAGTTCTTCTCCAAACCGCTTGCGCAAGGCATAGAGCGCCTTGCACGTCACTTCGAAGCTGTCGGCAACAAACAGCAGCAGATCGCCCGGCTCGGCCTCCATACGTTCGGCGATGCGAGCCAGCAGCGGCGGAGCAAAATTCTTGGCGGTGGGCGAGGCTAGCGTCCGGCCCTCTTCCACCTTGAACCACACCAGTCCCTTGGCGCCAAAACTTTGCTTCACCAGCTCGGTCAGCTCATCGATGCCTTTACGCGAGTAG
>DASVHB010000241.1:0-5001 GCA_036379195.1 Pirellulales bacterium | reverse complement strand
CTTTTCGACGATGGCGGTGATGCCTGCCGCAATGTCGTCGGGCGAGTCGGTGCCCGAGTTGTTTGTGCCAATCATCACTACGGCCAGCTTGGGCGTGATGCCGTCGATATTGCCGTTTTCCAACCGCCAAAGCACGTGCTGCGTGCGATCGCCGCTGATGCCGGCGTTCATCGCTTTCCGTTTGCCATAAAACTTTTCCCAGATGGGCTGTCCTCGGTCACCCTCCCAGCCCTGTGTGATCGAGTCGCCGATGAAGATCAGATCGACTTCGCCCTGCTTTGCCCGAGCGTTGATTTTTTCGTGCCGCCGCTGCCACCACTCGTCTTTTTTGGGTACGGGCGTGGTTGTTGTCAGCTCATCGGTGGCCGAGGCCGGAAGTCCGGCGGCCACGATAAGAGCAAGGGCATAGAAGAAAGAACGGCGAAAGATCATGGCGGTTGCTCCGACTAACGGGGTGAATGCGATGGTTCGTTTCAACAGCATACTTGGATCGCTCATCGCTTGCAAAAGATCTAGCAACCGGATAACCGGCATATCAGGCGCAAAACCATGACCTACATTTCAGCAGCGCTTGATCGCCCCGCGGCACGAGCCGGGGCATCGCCAAGGCTCTGCCCCTGCCACCAAGAAGAAGCACGGCACCCCAAAGATATCGCCATGAAACGACTAGGCATCCTCACCAGCGGGGGCGATTGCCCCGGACTCAACGCCGTGATTCGCGGCGTCGTGAAATCGGCCGAGCAACTGCACTACGATTGCGTCGGTTTTTTGCGCGGTTATGAAGGACTGATCGACCCGGTCAGCTATCTGCCGCTGAATCACAAGAACACTTCGGGCATTTTGAATCAGGGTGGCACGATTTTGGGATCGACCAATCAGGGCCGCTTTGCCGCCACCCGCGGCGTCGATGAGCGAGTCGAGCTGGATGTCGAGCTGCTGGCCGGCGTGCAAGTGACCGTCGAGCAGCTCGGCCTGTCGGGGCTGATCTGCGTGGGCGGAGACGGCTCGCTGGCCATCGCCCAGCAATTCCACGAGTTCGGCATTCCGGTGATCGGCGTGCCCAAGACGATCGACAACGACCTGTCGGCCACGGCCTACACGTTTGGCTTCGATAGCGCCGTGGCCTGCGCCACCGACGCGCTCGACCGGTTGCACACCACCGCCGCCGCCCACGACCGCATCATGGTGCTCGAGGTGATGGGCCGACACACCGGCTGGATCGCCCTGCACGCGGGCATCGCCGGCGGAGGCGACGTGATCTTGATTCCCGAGATTCCCTGGCAGTTTGACCACGTCTGCCACAAGATTCTCGACCGCGAGACGGCTGGCAAGCGATTCACGCTGGTCGTGGTGGCCGAAGGCGCGCACCTGCCCGACGGCGACCTGGTGACGCAAGAGCGGCGACACGAGGCGCTGCAGGTGCGGCTAGGGGGCATCGGCAATGTGGTGGCCGCCGAGATTCAACAGCGGCTGCACCGCGATACGCGCTGCGTGGTGCTCGGCCACCTGCAGCGCGGCGGCCCGCCCACCACGTTCGATCGCGTTTTGGCCACGCAATTCGGCGCGCACGCCGTGCGCCTGGTCCATCACGGCCACTTCGGTCAGATGATTTGCTTCCGTCCGCCGCAAATGGACAGCGTACCCATCGCCGAAGCCGTCAGTCGCCTTCGACGCGTCGATCCCACGAGTGCCGCGGTTCAAGCTGCCCGCGCGTTGGGCATCAGTTTTGGCGATTGTCCGAAGACCGCCAGTCCCTTCGACGCGCCGACGCCCGTGGCGGAAGCTCGGGCGGACGCCTTCGAGCCGGTGGCGGGCTGATGAACAGTCCAGGTAGTGTCCTAAAGTTGTGTTGCTGATGGGCAATCTGACACTAACCCGAAGCGCAAGCGAGGCCGAATCAGCTTACGGCCTCGCTTGCGCTTTTTGATGTTGCGCTTTCGATGTTCCGCCGCGGAGCGGCGACAGAGCGTGGCGTGGCGCTCTCCGCCGCCGCTCCGCGGCTTCTACGAATATTCGCCGTTTTTTCCGCGGGCTGACGCCCACGGCTAAACTCTGTTGCCACTCCGTGGCAGTAAAAAGCGCAACATCGAAACTTGCGCTTCGGGTTAGTGTGGGCGAGCCACGCAACTTTAGGGACAGTACCACGATCCGAGCTAGGGCTGCACATCTTTCAACCGCTCCAACACATCACCGACGCGCAAGGCCGACTTGAAGCGAAGGGTGCCCGGCGGCCAGGTTGTGCTGGCGTCGCCGAGTGAGTCGGCCACCGCCAAGAACATGCGATGATCGGCGAAATGCCCAAGCGTTTCCAGCTTCGCCTGCAGATACTCCGGCGTCCAAAAGCCGACGATCTCAAGCATCACGCGGCGGCCATCGGCATATTGAAACACAAAGTCGGGCACAAAGACGCGCTGTCCGGCGTGCAACACTTCCGCCTCGCGCAACAAATTCCAGCCATCACGCGGCTGATCGCCCCATTTGTCGGCGAAGGCCGCTTCAAGGTCCGAATCAAACTCAGCGGGCGAAGGAAGGTGACTGGTCAATCCATCAGCCGGCGAAAGCTCCAGCCGCGTCAGCCAACCGCGGGTTTTTGGTTTGACCACGGCGTGCATTCGCCAGCCGCGGCAGGCGACCAGCGCCGGCAGAAAGCGGGCCATCGCGGCGCCATAGCGTCGTGTTTCACGCAGCACCGAGGCCGGTCCGTCGAAACGAACCACGTAGCCGTCGTTGGTACGTTGGATCGTGTGCATCAACCGCGCCAGCTTGGCGTAGCGCAAAATGGTTTTGAAATCGGCGGTCGCCCAGACAGTCATCTCCGTGGCGTCGAACAGCGCCGCTTGCGTCTGGGCCACGTTGTAGCGGGCCAGCAGGGCCACCGCGTCGGCATAGCCATCGAAACGGCGTAAGCGGTGAAAGTCGATCACGTCGGCGAATAGCGCCGCATCGATTTCGCACCAAGCGCGGCCAAGCTGCTCGGCAATCTGCTGCTTGGCCTCGGCTTCTTGATGCTCAAACATCCGATCTACGGACCCGACCAGCGGGTGCAGCGGTCCGGCCAGCCGAAACACTTGCCGCCGCAGTTCGCGAGCTTCTCCTCGGCGGTCACGGCTGAATTCGGCGGCATCGTCCAGCAGCTTGCAGAAGGCGTCGATCCGCCTAAGCGGGCAATGAGTTTCGTCGGCAAAGATCTCGCGCACGTCGCGGTGCAGCTCGCGCCGCGTGCGGCCCATGCCCGTGCGGTAAATGTGCAGCATCCGTTCGGCGTAACCGAGATACGCCGCGTCGCGCCCGCGTGTCAGCCGATCGGGCAACACTCGGCCACCGTCATAATCGGCGATGGCGAGTTCCCTGGTAAGCATCGCTTCCTCTCCGCCGCCGCGAGCGCTGGTCTTCGTTGGTATCGGCGCAGACCACTTCATAGAGCGTGGCCCGCGCGTTGCCGCTCTTCCGCAGAATACGGCCCAACCGCTGCCGGGCTTGCCGCGTCGATGACGTGCCGCCCAGCACCACCGCCACTTTGGCGGCCGGCAGATCGACTCCCTCATCGAGCACGCGGTTGGCCACCACTGCCGGGTATGAGCCGTCTTCCAGCCCCGTAAGAATATCGAGCCGCTCCTTTTTGCCGCAATGATTGAGCAGGCAGGGTATTAAGAATCGCCGCGAGATATCGCGGGCCATGGCGTTGGAGCCGGCGAACACAATGGTGCGGCTGCCAGCGTGCAATCGGAACAGGTCTTCGAGCACCCGCAGCTTTTCCGTCGCCCGTTCTTCGATCGACTTTTTGGCGTGAAACGCGCGCACCGCGCGGCGGGCTTCCGGCTCGCTGGCCGTCTCGCCGCAAACGTCTTCCCAGGAGAATCGCGGATCGACCTTGGTTCGCTCGATGACGTATTTGCGGACGATGTGCGAGAGCAAGTCGTAGCGGGCCTGTTCGTCAGGCGAAAGATACACCGGGATCCGCACCACCTCGTATTCGGCCAGCGTTTTACCACGCGCCTTGGCCAGCGGCATCTCGTAGGCGATGGGGCCGATCAGTTCCGGCAAGTCGGCTTGCCGGCCGTCGGACCGTTCGGGCGTGGCGGTCAGCCCCAACCGCAACGGCGCCGCGCACATCAGGGCCGCGTCGCGCCGCACCGGGCCGGGCAGATGATGGCATTCGTCAAATACAATCAATCCGAATTGGTTGCCCAGCCGCTCCATGTGGATAAAAGCACTCTCGTAGGTCGTGACCGAAACGGGTCGCACGCGACAAACGCTGTCGCCAATGACGCCGGCGTCGTAACCCAGCCCTTGCAGAATGCGGCGATGCCACTGATACATCAGATCGCGCACCGGAGCGACCACGAGTGTCGAGACAGCGGCTTCCGCAACGATCGACAGGGCGACTTCGGTCTTGCCGGTGCCGGTGGGCATGACGATGCACGCCCGACGCGAGTGCCGCCAGGCCGCGACCGCCTCGCTTTGTTCCGTTCGCAGGGGATGCAGTGTTACTTGCGGCCAGGCGACGGCGTGCCATTGCGGCACCGAGTCTTCGCAAGCCAGATGCGACTCATCGAGTCGTCGCCGCACCGCGGCGTAATGAATTGCGTCGCTCCGCCACGCGCCGGCCCGAGCATCCCACACCCAGCCCAGCGGCCCAAAGACTCTTTCAATCGCCCGACGCGGGCAGCGCTCCAGCAGCAGCGTGCCCGAAGAGAACGAAAGTTTGGGCAGGGCGTAGTCAGAGGGCATCATCGACGGCAATCAATGAGTGGCCGGGCATGGGACGACCGTTAGCTTAACAGTTTTTCAAGACGTAGGGTGGGCATTGCCCACCATGAAATGAAACGGTGGGCGATGCACGCCCTACGATCCACATGCGAACCTGCATCTGGTTCGGGATGCCCAGGCGTTTCAGAATAGCAGGCAGGATAAAAAAACTCGGGTATTCTCGATTTCGCGTGGCGGCCTCGGACTTCGTCCGACGGGATTTTTTAGGCATGAGCAGGGCAAAGAAATCTG
>DASVHB010000240.1:0-10793 GCA_036379195.1 Pirellulales bacterium | reverse complement strand
CGCGAAAGTAGCGCTACTTTCGCGGAGCGAAAGGCGACAATGGCGCGCCCGGTGTTCGCGCACGGCCATCTAGATTGGCCGGCCGGGGCCGACGAACAAGCCGTCGTCGAACGAATGGCTGGACGGCTTGCGCCGAAATACGGCGTCTGGCTGGCGGAAAGTCCGGCCTTGGAAGACGCGGCGCAACTCAGCCGTGCAGTGGCCGAAGAACTGAAGCGCCAGGGGCTGATCGACGACGTCGCCGGCGCGTTGGAGCTGAAGCAATCGTGGCTGCGCGGCATCCTCGGTGCGGTCGCCGAGGCGCGGGGGGAGGAACATCGCACCTTCGCCGCTGAATTATTGGCGGCCATCGAACGCCACCGCGATAAGCTGTGGCGCGACCACGTCAAGCACGTCAATTGGGAATTGTTTGACGAAGGCACGCGAGTTTTTTGCTGGTACGCATTGGAAGAACTGGCCAAGGTTGCCGAACAGGGCGGCCATCTCCGCGGTGTGCGGCATGGCGCCGAAACGGCCGGATTTGCCCAGGCGGCCCGACGCGCCCAGGTAGCTCCCGGCCTTGTGCCGGGCGGTTCCGAGGTCGATTCCAGCGCCCGAACCCGGGCGAGTAGCCTCCCGCGGCCGGCCACGAGGGCCGGGGCTACCGTGCCGGAGGTCATCAAACCGTTCGTAGCGATGACGGATGAGTTTTCGGACCATTTCAAACCGCGCGTGTTCTTTTGGCCGCGGCAGACGGGGCCCAAAGGCGACCTGGTCGACGACGAGATGGGGCGCGTCTTGCAGGTGCCCGGCTGGAGCAACATCTTCACGCAGCCGATCATCAACCGCATCGAGATGCTCTCGACCGGCGTGCGCACCGACATCGGCGTCAAGGTGTTTGGGCCCGATCTCGAAACGATCGATCGGGTTTGCAAGCAGGTCGAGGCAGCGCTCAAACCGCTGAACGGCGCGCGTGACGTGGTGGCCGCCCCGTTTATGGGCAAGGGCTATCTGGAAGTCGACATCAACCGCGAAAACGCCGCCCGCTATGGAATCTCAGTCGAAGACGTCGAAAACGAGATCGAAGTGGCGCTGGCCGGCAAGGCCATCACTTACACCGTCGAGGCGCGCGACCGCTTTCCCGTGCGAATTCGTTACGCGCGCAGCGAGCGCGAGGACGAAGAAAGCGTGCGGCGGTTGCTGGTGAGTCCGGGCCGCTCGGCCACGGGTATGGGCGGGCAACCTTCGACTGCCGTATCGCCAGGTGAGACAAGCCAAGGCGCCGAGGCCATGAACACCACGGCACTCAGCACCGTGCATTCGGCCGCCCCCGGCCACGCCGCGGGCGGCGCCCCGTTGATTCCGCTGGGCGCCATCGCCGACGTGCGCGTGGTGAATGGCCCGGCGATGATCAAGAGCGAGAACAGCCGACTCGTCAATTATGTCACGCTCATGGTCCGCGGCCGCGACGTGGTGGGCTTTGTCGATGAGGCCCAGCGTGTCGTCGCCCAGCAAGTGCAGTTGCCCGAAGGCGTACACATCGAATGGAGCGGCGAGTTTGAGCACCAGGTGCGGGCGGCCAAGACGCTGCGCGTGGTGTTTCCGGTGGTGATCGTGCTGATCTTCATCATTCTCTATCTGACGTACAACGACTTGATGGACGCGCTGTTGATGATGCTGGCCGTGCCCGAAGCCCTGGCCGGCGGCGCTTTCTTCATGTACCTGTTTCCCAAAATCATGCAGGGCTGGGACGCCCCGCCCATGGATTTCAGCGTGGCGGTGTGGGTGGGCTTTATCGCCTGCTTCGGCATGGCCACCGAGACGGGCATCATCATGCTGGTGTACCTGCGCGAGGCGATCGAGAAGCGTGGCGGGCTGGAAAACATCGGCTCGCTGGCCGAGCTACGGCAGGCGGTCATCGAGGGGGCTGTGCATCGCCTGCGGCCCAAGCTCTTGACGGAGGGCGTGGCGATCATCGCCATCTTTCCGATGGTATTTGCCAAGGGAGTGGGCGGCGAGATTTTGGCGCCGATGGCGTTGCCTGTCTTGGGCGGGCTGTTGATCTCTGACGAAGTGGTTGACTTGTTTCTGCCGGTGCGATTCTATTGGGTGCGCCGCGCCAGGTGGCTGAAGTTGCAACAGCAGCAAACGCCGCACTGCCCGCACGCGGCCGCGGCGGCGGGTTCCCCATCGCGATAATGCCCTATGGTTCCAGCGCGACCGCCTCGAAAACGCGGCCGACTTGACGGAGGAAGGCTATATCGTCCTGCTCGGCGCGATGGGCGATCTCGTCAAGCCACCGCACGGTTGCCGGCTCGAGACACGCTTCGGTGACTGCTTCTGCGGGATAAACGACTTCCACTTCGACTTCCACGGCGTAGCGGCCACGCTGCACCCAGCGTTTACGCTTTTCCCGGCGCTCCTGCAACGATTTGCCAGTCTGTGATTCCGCGCTCTTCGCATCGTTCATCAGCGTGCCACGAAATGAGGTAACGGTCGTTGCTGATCGCCTCGTAGATTTTCCGGTACAGGGCGCCCATGTGGTGTCATCCGACGATTCCTCGAGCGCGAAGCATGGCGCGCCAAGCATAGTTTTACCCCGTGCATGAGGTAAATTGGAGGGCTAACATGCTGCAACGCCGTCCACGCCGATAGTCATCGCAACCTATCTGGTCAATTCCGCCGGCATGCTCAACTGCCCGTGAAACTTTGAGGTCTCGGGCTGGGTATAAACTTTTAGCCAGGCAGCTTCCGGCAGCGAGTGATCGACAAGTTTGCCCTCACCTAACGTCCGACGTCTGTGGCCCGAAGGTGCGGGAGGCGCTTGCGTAAACCGGCGTTGATGCGTTCAGCAAGCGCCCTAACCCCTTTAAAGCAGGGTGGTTAGCCTACGGAATTGGCCATGCGCTGGCGTGTTTTCCGCAAGCGCAATGCAATCGATGGTGGCAACGCGCAAGCGAAGGACCGCCCAATTGTCGTTTACCAGCATTTGAGGGTCCGTCGCGTGTGGACCAACATGGCCCGCCGGGATTCACGAGAGGGCGAGCGGCGTTTACGTTGACGCCCCCCAATGGTGGTGCGATGCGCACGGCCGTGCGCATCGCGGGCGGCACATGCTGACGGCCTGGCCTGCCAGAAGCGGTAACTCGATGCCGGCATGCTACCACCATTCCAGCACGGCATCTATAATAACCTCGTCCCGCCCCTTTGGACGGAACTGGCGGATTTTGCCTCGGCGATCTGCAAGGTTCCGGCACGCCTCACAGCCTCACAAAAACTCGGCTCAGCATGTTTCGCGTTTCGTACCTACTGTCTTTGGTTGTGCTCGTCTCGGTCGCTGTGGCCGACGATGCACCCTCGCCCGAGCAAGCCGCCGCTCAGGCGGGGCGAGACAAGACATACCGTGAAGCGGTGCAGCCGCTGTTGGCTAAGTACTGCATCGATTGCCACGGTGGCAGCGAACCCGAGTCGGATCTGGCGTTCGACACGCTGGCCGAGCCAGCGGCGGCGGTCGGGCAAAAAGACGCCTGGCTCAAGGCCCGCGAGTATCTGCGCAGCGAACTGATGCCGCCCAAGGGAGAGCAGCAGCCCACGCCCGAAGAACGAAAGGCGATTGTTGATTGGATCGAGGCGCAGTTTCTGGGCGTCGATTGCACGCTGGTTCGCGATCCCGGTCGCGTGACGATCCGCCGGCTCAATCGCACCGAGTACAACAACACGATCCGCGATCTGCTGGGCGTCGATTTTCATCCGGCTGATGATTTTCCCGCCGACGACGTGGGCTATGGCTTCGACCATATCGGCGATGTGCTGTCGATGCCGCCCATCTTGCTCGAAAAATATCTGACCGCGGCGGAAGAGATTGTCGAGCGGGCGATTTATGTCCACACGCCCGACAAGACGCCGCGGCAAACCTTCGTCGCGGCCAAGGTGGAGCACAGCAGCGGCTCGCCGCACGGCGGAAAGGGTTGCTGGGGACTCAGCTCGACAGGCGAGGTATTTACCGAGGTAAGTTTTCCGGCCAAGGGTGAATACGTGCTGCGGGGTTGCGCGTTCGGCATGCAGGCCGGCGACGAGCTGCCCAAGATGGCGTTTCGTCTCGACGGCAAAGAGGTGTTCGTGGCCGACGTAGCCGCCAAGTCGGGCGATCCGGCGACGTATGAAACGAAGGTGACCGTCGAGCCTGGGAAAAAACGGTTCGCCCTGGCCTTCACCAACGACTTTTACGACCCGAAGAACCCCGATCCCAACAACCGCGACCGCAACTTGGCGATCGAGTGGCTCGAAGTGCAGGGGCCGCTCGATGCGCGGCCGGCCGAGTTGCCCGAATCGCATCGCAAAATCATCTTTTGCCAACCGACCGATGGCAACGTCGGCGAGTGCGCCGGCAAAATCCTGGAGCGATTCGTCACGCGTGCCTATCGCCGCCCGGCGCGGCCACCAGAGATCGAGCGGCTGGCCAAGTTTGTCGAACAGGCGATGGCCGGAGGCGACAGCTTCGAGCGCGGTATTCAATTGGCCATCGAGGCGGTGCTGATTTCGCCGCATTTTCTGTTTCGCATCGAGTCGGGCCGCGGGGGTGGACGCGGCGGCGACAGCGGCCCCGTGCAGCCGATCAGCGAGTTTCAGTTGGCCACGCGGCTGTCGTATTTCTTGTGGAGCACCATGCCCGATGACGAGCTGTTCCGCGAGGCAACGTCGGGCACGTTGCGAAAGAACGCTGCGGCCCAAGTGAGCCGTATGCTGCGCGATCCGAAGTCTCGGGCGTTGGTCGATAATTTCTGCACGCAGTGGTTAGAGATTCGCCGGCTGAGGGAAATCACGCCCGACGCCAAGCGGTTTCCCAGCTTCGACCATGAGCTGCGCGAGGCGATGCTGACCGAAACGAAAATGTTTTTCGCCTCGATCATCGACGAAGACCGCAGCGTGCTCGACCTGATCGATGCCGACTATACGTTTCTCAACGAACGGCTGGCCAAGCACTATGGCATTTTGCGGGTGACGGGTCCGGAGTTCCGCCGAGTTCAGCTTGCCGACCGCGACCGCGGCGGGGTGATCACGCAGGCCAGCGTGTTGACGGTGACCTCGAACCCCACGCGCACCAGCCCGGTGAAGCGCGGCAAATGGGTCTTGGAGCAGTTGCTGGGAGCGCCGGTTCCTCCGCCGCCGCCCGGATCGGGCGATCTGAGCGACGATGAGCAGGTGGCGTTGACCGGTTCGGTGCGGCAGCGCACCGAGCAGCACCGGGCCAACCCGGCCTGCGCCTCGTGTCACGCGCTGATGGACCCGCTGGGCTTCGGGCTAGAGAATTTCGATGCCGTGGGCGCCTGGCGCGACCGCGACGGGACGTTTTTCGTCGATGCGTCGGGCGAGCTGGTCGATGGCCGTACGTTCAAGGGGCCGAAGGAACTGAAGGCGATTTTGAAGACCAAAAAAGACGAATTTGCCCGCTGCTTTACCGAAAAGATGTTAACGTATGCCTTGGGCCGCGGCCTGGAGCCTTACGACAAATGTACGGTGGATGACATCGTGGCGGCGTTGGCCAAAGACGGCTATAAATTCTCGACATTGATCCAACAAATTGTGGCTAGCGACGCATTCCAGAAACGACGAGTAAAGTAACACCCGGTAGCCGGTGGCTGGGGCAGAGCCTTGGCGATGCCCCGGCAAGAGTGAACACACCAACCCGAAGCGTAAGCGAGGACGAGGTCGGATCACACCCTTGGCTCGCTTACGCTTCGGCCTTGGAGTGGGCCTGCCGCACTGGCTTTGAAGACGAAAGGAACCATGATGCATTCTTGGCGAATCTCTCGACGAACGGCGCTACGGGGCCTGGGCACGGCGGTGGCACTGCCGCTGTTGGAGTCGATGTTGCCGGCCACGGCGTTCTCGCGATTCGGCCGGGCGTTGCAGGCGGCCGAAGCGGCCAAGTCGGTGCCCAACCGCTTGGCCTTTCTTTATGTGCCCAACGGCATGCACATGCCCGATTGGTTGCCGACGCAAACCGGCGCGAATTTCGATCTGCCGCCGATCTTGCAAAAGGTGGCTGAATTCAAGAATGAGATCACGGTGATCAGCGGCCTGGCCCAGGACGGCGGCCGTGCGCATGGCGACGGCGGCGGCGACCATGCACGGGCGCTGAGCACGTTCCTTACCGGTTGCCATCCGCGCAAGACCTCGGGCGCCGACATCAAAGTGGGCGTCTCGGCAGATCAGGTGGCTGCCGATCGCATCGGCAAGCTCACGCGGTTTGCTTCGCTAGAGTTGGGCATCGACGCCGGCTCGCAGTCGGGCGCTTGCGACACCGGCTATAGCTGCGCCTATTCGCACAACGTTTCCTGGAAGACCGAATCGACGCCAGTGGCCAAAGAGATCAATCCGCGGCTGGTGTTCGAGCGGCTGTTTAGCGACGGCAAACCGGGCGAATCGCAGCAAGCTCGAGCCAAGCGCAATCGCGAGCGGCTGAGCGTGCTCGATTTCGCCCTGGAAGACGCCGGCCGGCTGAAGCAACGGCTGGGCGGCAACGATCAGCGCAAGCTCGACGAATACCTGACGACCGTCCGCGAACTGGAGCAGCGGATCGCCCGCAGTGAAGACGACGCCGGCCAAGGCCCCGCCGGCTTGGCGCGCCCCGCCGGCATTCCGCAAGACTACGCCGAGCATATTCGCCTGATGTACGACCTGCTGGCGCTGGCGTTTCAAAGTGATCTGACGCGCGTCAGCACCTTTGTGCACGCTGACGAAGGGAGCAATCGCAGCTACGCCTTCATCGGCGTCTCGGAAGGGCACCACGATCTTTCGCACCACGGCGGCGACCAAGAGAAGCAGGCCAAGATCAGCCAGATTAACCAGTTCCACGCCACGCAACTGGCTTACTTTCTGAGCAAACTCAAGAGCACGCCCGAGGCCGACGGCACGCTGCTCGATCACGCGATGATCGCCTACGGCAGCTCGCTGGGCGACGGCAATCGCCATAATCACGACAACCTGCCGATCTTGGTGGCGGGCCGCGGCTGCGGCACGCTTTCGCCGGGCCGCCACATTCATTACGAGAAAGAGACGCCGCTGAACAATCTTTGGTTGTCGCTGCTCGACCGGTTGGGCGCGACGGTCGATCGCCTGGGCGACGGCTCGGGGCGGCTGGCCGAGTTGCAAGGATAGTCGTTCGGCGTGCGGCGAGAACGTAGGATGGGCCGAGCGCAGCGAGTCCCACCATTTTGCCGCATCACTTGGTTACGATTATCGTGAGCGGCACGCTGGGCATCGAAACCAGCGTGTTGGGGGCCTCTTTGGCCATAGGGTCTTTTTTAAACGGCGCCTGAGCCTGCCCCAGCAGCGTCAGCGTGTATTCGCCCGGCTGCAT
The DNA here is from genome assembly GCA_036379195.1 of Pirellulales bacterium. Taxonomy (GTDB): domain Bacteria; phylum Planctomycetota; class Planctomycetia; order Pirellulales; family JAICIG01; genus JAICLL01. The sequence continues at coordinate 3,451 of DASVHB010000240.1, read as the reverse complement.
GTTGCCTATGTCGAGCACGCAGGTCTTTTCCGCGACGTCGGCTGCGATCTCGGTCTCGTCGAACTTGAAGCCGCCGGGCAAGCCCAGCCCGATGAGGCGAATCGGGGCTTTGAACTCGGGCCAATAGCGAGTAACCGCCACTTTCAATTCGAGCTTGCCGTTGATGGCCACCTGGGCGCGGTCGGGCGAGATGCGCAAAGCATACGGCGCCTTCTCGACCACGGCCGCCGCCAGCTCGCGGGTGGGGCGGCTGGAGCCCATGCTTGAGTTGTTCCAGACGCGCGTGTAGGGCCGCACCTCGCGCACCAGCTTAGTCTCGCCTTGCATGCCGGTTGCGACGAGCCGCAGGTTGCCATGCCAAGCCGGAGCGTTGGCGTCGGCCCACACAACCAGCGGCGCGCGCGTGTCGTTGGGGATCTTTACTTCCGGTACGTGCAACCCCGGCGGCAAATTCTCGGCCGCGATGGTGATCGGCCCGCTGTAGCCGTCCTCGCGGTGAATGACCAGGTCGAGATACGCCGCGCCGCCCTGCCAGACCGTCAGTCCAGCCGGGCCGGGATTGGCACTGTGAATAGCCGCCACAAAAAAGTCGGGCTTCGAGCGATGCACCGTCAAGACATATTGATACCGCGCCCCGCCGCGGCCATAGCGGTCTTGCACCAGCAGCCGATACTTGCGGCCCGCCGCCAGCTCGACCGATCCCACCGGGTCGCGCAAGTGACCGTCGAAAGCATTCATGCGATGCCCGAAGTCGTCAAATTCGTTGATGCGGTTGCCCTGGTCGTCGCGTACCACCACAAACGGGTCGGCCTGTCCGGCGATCCGCTCGGAATACACCTGAATGTCGTAGCGGCCCGCCTCGGCGGGCGAAAGCTCAAACCAATCGGCGTCGCGCGGGCGGTCGAAGCGGCCGCTCACGGTGGCGGGCAGCGTCAGCGGCTGCGGCTTTTCGGGGGTGTCGTTGGCTTCTTGCTCCAAGGTCACCGGCCCGTCGGCCGCCAATAGCGTGACCGGCGGCATCGCCCCACCGTTCACCGGAACGCGCACCTGCAAGCCACGCAACGTGCAGGTGGCCGCCGTGGGCAACACCGTATGATCGGTCGGATGCTCCAGAAAACGGTAGACGCCGGCCGCATCGGCCGGCGGCGTTAACCGGAAGCGATATTCCTCCAGCGGCCGTTCGTCTATCTGCCAGATGGAACGCTGCCCGGCCGTGCCAAAGTTGCGTCCCAGCGCCACCAGCTCGATCGGCTTGCCAGGCTCGACAGCCCGCGGAGAAACGTTCTCGACAAAAGGCCGGTCGGTAATCAGCAGCCGATAAGGGTAGCCGCCCCGGTACGATAGATCGTGCAGCTCAATCAGATATTCGCCGTCCGCCGGGCAAACAAAGTCGACGAGCGGGTCGCGGCCATGATAGTCGCTGCTCGTGGCGAGTACCGCTCTGTTTGCAGCGAGCACGCTCATCGAACCATCGAGCTCGCTGTCGAGCTTGCCGGCCTGACAGTCGAGCGTCAGCCGCTGCCCGGCGCGGGCCGCAAAGCGAAAAAAGTCCTGCCCATCACCGTCGATGGCGCCGTTGATCGCCACGTTGATTGCCACGCTCTGCGCTTCGGCCGGCGTGTTGTTTGGTTCTTTTTCGGCGACATCGGCCAAGCCATGCGAGACGGCGAACAATCGTGGGTTGCTCACGCCGAAGCGGCCCAGCAGCCGCACGTCGTAGGTGCCTTCGGGCACGTCGGCGGCCACGTTGACCTTGAATTTGCCCGGCGAAACAAACTCGGCGGCCAGGCCTGGATGATCGAACCAAAGCTGTTTGGCATCTTCGGCGTCGGCAGCCAAAACCTGCAGTTCGATGCTTGTACCGGCTGCCGCCCCCAGCGGCTGGATGCGATCGAGGCGGACTGAGGGCAGCTCGGCGCGCGCCGTCAACACCCCGAACCATAGCAACAAGATCGCTGATCGAATTCCAGGCATCTTCACGACTACGATTTACTCGGTGCGCCTTGCAACCGCTGCCACGTCGCAAGCAGTCTCGTTTGCCAAAAAGCGGGCGATTTTAGGCAGCATGTTACGATTATACTATCCGCCGGCGCTCACGCCTGGCAACGCATCGAAAGGTGGTGTCTTAAAGTTGAGTTGGTCGCCCACACTAACCCGAAGCGTTAGCGAGGAAATGGCCTTTTTCATGCCTCGCTGACGCTTCGGGTTAGTGTCTGTTCGACCTTGACCAACTCAACTTTAGGACACCACCCATCGAAATCTCGCAGCGCCCTTCACGCCGTACGTAGCTCGGTCGACGAGAGATCGTGACGGAAATTCTCCGCGGGTACGACATCGCAGAGACGCAGCAATGCCTCGGGCAGGCCAAGCGTATGCGACGAGTGGAACACGCCATTGACCAGCCGCCCGAACACCAGAAAGCGGCAATGGAGCGCGGCCAATTGCTCGAGAGCCGCGCGGCAGGCCGGCTCGCCACCGTAATACCGCGCATCGGCGATTCGGGCGATCGTGTCGGCCCCGACCACGAAGGTGGCCGGGGCGAACATCGCCGCTTTTTCGGCGAACGTGGCCGCGCGCGTCAGCCACAGCCGCTCGTCGTCGCCAAACTGCGCCGCACGCTGCTCCAATTCAATGAAGTCGAGCGGCGGTTTGTCGACGTTCAGAATGGAAATCTCATGTTCGACCGGTAGGCCCGCGAGCCGGGCCGCCAGTTGCGCCATGCGGCGATGCGCGTCGTGCCGCGGATTGAATGCCCCCGGGAAAATCAATCGCCGGGCCGCAGGAGGCGCAGCACCGCCCCGCGCCTGCGCCAGCGCACCATGCCCGCTCAAGAGCGCTTGCCACTTTTCCGGCGGTTGGCTGCGCGCGATCTCCAGCCGCTCGCCGGGCAACAGGCTGGCATCGATCCGATCCTCGAGGCCGCAGGCTTCGGCCGCCAGATTCAGCACCAGCGCGGCGGCAAGTTGTTCTTCTTGCTCGCGGTCGCGGCGCCCTTTGAGCAACTCAACCGAATGGGCCACAGTGGTCGCCGAGGTTTGCAGCGCCGCATGAACCCGATGTGGGCCCTGCTTGGGTCGATCGCTGGCCAGACTGGCGGTGCAAGCCACGCCCGCCAAAGTGCGCGGAGCCGCCTCGCCAGCATAACCCAGTGCCCGTTGATAAGCGGCCATCGCCATGGCTCGGGCGGTTCGCTGGCTGCAAAACTGTTCGGGCCGAGCGCCCAGAAACGCTGTGAGCGCTTCGGGCGAATAGGGCACAATCGCTTCGAGCACGGTGCGCGACGCCCCCGCCGCGGCCACTAACGCCGAGATCGCCAGGCTACCGCCGCCGGTGGTGGCCGCCACCAGCCGGACCGGCGAGTCGTGAATGCGGCGAATGAATTCGGCGGACCACGGCCAAGAGTTCATACACTGCCATTTTGCAGTTTGAGTTTTGCATTTTGCATTTTGAC
>DASVHB010000239.1:0-2657 GCA_036379195.1 Pirellulales bacterium | reverse complement strand
AGGACGCCATCCAACTCCAAGCGAAAGTCGTAATGCAGCCGCGTGGCGTCGTGCTTTTGAACGACGAAGCTCAGCCCGCCGCCGCGGCGGCGCTTTACTTTGCCGCGCGGCTCGGGAGTGCGGTTGAAGTGCCGTTTCCGTTTGTATTCGGTGAGAGCCACGAGAGCAGGGGTCGGGATTCAGGGGTCGGGATTCAGGGGTCGGGATTCGGGGGTCGGGATTCGGGGGTCGGGATTCGGGGCGGTGCGGTGGCTGATGGTGGACTTGGGATCTTTGCCCATTGCCGCCCGTGCGTTGCACTTCGCGCGCCGCTTGACTGGGTTGTTCGCGGCCCAAAACCGCTCTGCCGATTGGTTTGGCATTCCGCTTGCTGCTAGCACCGTCGATGCTAGCAGTGCTAGCACGACACAAGATCACTGGCAACAAACGCCGTCGCGGCATTGGTAATTGTCACCCGTTTGCCGGCCACAAGGGCCGGGACTACGGGTTTCCCAACCCCCGACCCCCGGCCCCCGACCCCCGACCCCCGACCCATGGCTCGACCAAGCTGGCGTGGTTTTTTGCGACTTAGCCTCGTGGCGGTGCCCATCGAGGCCTATCCAGCGGCGGCACCGGGCAAGGGAGAGGTACATCTCAACCAACTCCATGAAGAGTGCCATAGCCGCATTCGCTATAAAAAATTCTGCCCCCTCCACGGCGAAGTGCCCAACGACGAGATTGTGCAAGGCTATGAATACGCCAAGGATCAATACGTGGTGATCGAGCCGAGCGAGCGCGACGCCTTTCGCACCAAGAGCGAACGGGCCATGAACATCGATCGCTTTGTGCCGCTGGAGTCGATCGACCCGTTTTTCTACAGCGGACGCAACTATTACCTGCTGCCCGACGGGGCCGCGGGCGAAAAGCCCTACCGTGTGCTTAGCCAGGCGATGGCCGATGAAGAATGCTGCGCGCTGGGGCAAATCGTTTTTTCGGGCCGCGAAGAGATCGCTCTGATTCGCCCGGTCGACAAAGTGCTGACCATGTCGCTGTTGAACTATGCGAGTCAGATCAAGCCGCTGTCGGATTTTTCGAACGAAGTGGCTGACGACCGCGTTCGCGCCGACGAATTGAAACTCGCCCGGACGCTCATCCAACAAACGGCCGCGACGGAAGCCGACGTTGAGCAATACCGCGACACTTACACCGAGCAATTCAAAGCAGCGATCGAAGCCAAAGTGGAGGGGAAAGAAGTCGTGATGCCCGCCGCGGAGGAAGAAGCCCCGATCGTGAACCTGATGGACGCCCTGCGCAATAGCCTGAAGCGGAAGGGGCGAGCCGCATCGGAGCGATCGGCACGTCATGCTCCCGCCGCTGCTCGCCGACGGAGAAAGAGTTCGTGATTCGTCGGCTTCCGCTTCTGACGAACAGGCGGACTAGCGAAGGCCGATCTGCGGCGCTGAGGCAGCTTCGGCGGTGATGGTCAGGCGCGCGTCGGAGTGCAACCGCAGCAGCGACGCGGGACAATCGGGGGTGAGCGGGCCGTGCAACGCCCGGCGGACGACCGATGGCTGCCAGGGCCGATTGCAATAAAATCGCAATCGCCGCGCTGCCAAGATCTCGCGCATGCCGACAGTTACCGCTCGCTGTGGAACCAGACCAATTTCGCCACCGACAGTGACGGCGTTCATGGTGCGAGTCTCTCGGGCAAGACTGAGCGAGCGCGTGGGCAGATCGGCGAATTGCTCGACCGTGCATGATTCGCCCGGCTCGGGCGGCTCATTGAACGCCAAATGGCCGTTAATGCCAATGCCGCCAAAACACGCGTCGACGCCGCCGCGCTCGGCAATCAGGCGGGCGATTTCACCCGGCCGCCGCGGATCGGGAAAGACCCGGTTCCCTGGCAGCGGCGCTAGCGCGGGATCGATGAGATCGTAAAACGCGCGTTGCATGAAGCCGCGAAAACTGAGCGGATGGTCGATCGGCAGCCAGGCGCCGTGGTCATCCAGATACTCGTCCATATTGATAAACGCCACGTGATGGCACGAGAGCCGTTGGGCGTTCAGCAGTCGCGCGAGCACCGGAAACTGATCGACGGGCCCGACCGGGACAATCAAGGTAGCCACCCGCCCTTTGCTGGCGGCGGCGCGAATCTCGTCCGCGATGGCGGCAGCCATTTCTTCGGCCAGTGCCGCCGCGTCGGGCACAATGTTGACGGCGACCGGCTGCCCGCACCCCAGTTCGTTGGGCGCGATCTTCAAATAGTATGGCAACTCCATCGGCGCGGCCGGCAAAGCATTACCACCAGGTCCAATTGCCGGCGTACCAGTCGACCGGATAGGTCACCTTGTAATCGTAGCCGCCGAAGAAGGTGCTGCCCGGCTGGGCGTACGCGCCTGCCGGTGCGCGAAAGTAAGTGGTCTGACCGCCGTAGCGCGGCGCCACCGTGGGGCTGCTTGCCTGCGGGTAGCTGGGCCGCCGAGCGTAGAAGGGCGAGTTGATGCTGTACGATGCATAACCGGCATAACCAGCGGTATACGGACCGTTGTAAAAGCCCGAACCACGGTACGGCGCCATCCCCTCGATCACCGGCCTGCCGGCATAGACGCGCTGGCCGTAATGCGATCGTTGGCCATAACATTGAGCATGGGCAGGGGCAACCCAACCAGCCAGCGCCA
>DASVHB010000238.1:0-10006 GCA_036379195.1 Pirellulales bacterium | reverse complement strand
CGCGGCAGTTGCCTCGCCGCGCCCTGACCAAGTGCTGGCGGCGGCAATCGCCGCGGCTCAGTCGCCGATGGATGGTTGCTGCGCGGTGTGTCGCTTCCGACGTCGTATGCTCTCGACTGCGGCGAGCGATCTTGGGCCGATGCGCCGCGGCGCTGATAGACCGATCGAGGCGAGGGCGCGTCCGACTGTGCCCAGGCCACCGTTGCCAGCAACCCGCCAAGCAAACCGGCCGTAATACCGCTGCCGCGAAGATTTACGCCTCTGACCATCGATCCATCCTCCGTGAAAGCGCACCGCACCGGGCACAGCAAGCAACATGCCGTCCCGGCATTCGTCGTGCCTCCGGCCCGAGGCCCGCGACCTAAGTCGCAAGCCAGTTCGGCCGTTGCGCTCGTTCCACGTTGCGCTGAGGCAAAGCCACCCCTTGGGTATCTATCGCCACAGCGCAGGGCGGAATTTACAATACTCGCCAGTCAACCCCGCCAACCAACCGAACGCGATTTATCCGCGCAGCCGATTGGTCGGCCTAAACTACCTAATGTCTGTCGCGGCGCGGAGACCAATTTGTGGATGCTAGAGATTTCGATAACTTTCGGGTGGCGACGTTCGTCTCGATGCCGTTCGATCAGAATAGCTATGTTGCCCAGCTTGCCGAGCGAAACGACTGCCTGGTGATTGATCCGGGCCTCGAACCGCGGCAGATCATCGACCATCTGGAACAAAACGGCCTGACCCCGGCGGCGATCCTTATCACCCACGGTCACGCCGATCACATCGGCGGCAACGCGGCTTTGAGAGATCGCTGGCCCGACTGCCCGCTGGTGATTGGCCGGGGTGACGCGCCCAAACTGATCGACCCGCGGCTCAACCTTTCTGGCCCTTTTGGCATGCCGCTAGTCAGCCCGCCCGCCGACGAGCTGCTCGACGAGGGGCAGGTTTACCGCGCGGCGGGTTTCGAGCTGCTGGTGCGCGAGATCCCCGGCCATTCGATTGGGCATGTGGTCTTCGTCTGGCAAGACCACCAACCCATGTACGTGTTCGGCGGCGACGTGCTCTTTGCCGGCAACGTCGGCCGCACCGACTTTCCCGACGGCAGTTTTGAGGCGTTGATGACCGGCATTCGCCAAAAGCTGTTCACGCTGCCCGACGACACGGTCGTGCTCTCGGGCCACGGCCCGCCCACGACCATCGGCGCCGAGAAACGGAACTGGCGGTAGACGCTTGAAGGACGCCGAGGATGACATGACGATTGCGTCGGTAGGGAGTTTTACTTCGCCGTGACGCGAGCTACGCGCGTTTGCACCTTGCCTCGCAAGCCGCAAACGGGCAAACTACAGGCACTGAAACGCCGGTAAATACACTTTTTCGCGAAATGCCAGACGGAGGCCCTCAATGGCAAACTGGATTCAAGACCTGCTGGGAAAAGATGCCGATGGACTGCTCGGGCACCGTTGCCAGACCATCTCGAAAGATCAACTGCACCTGCCGGGCGGCGATTTTATCGACCGCATCTTCGTGCCCAGCGACCGCAATCTGCGCGTGCTCGGCAGTCTCTCGCGGCTGTTCAACACAGGGCGGCTCGGCGGCACCGGGTATGTCTCGATCTTGCCGGTCGATCAGGGCATCGAGCATTCGGCCGGATCGTCGTTTGCCATCAACCCGACGTACTTCGACGCCGAAAGCATTGTGCGGCTGGCGATCGAAGGCGGCTGCAACGCGGTGGCCTCGACCTTCGGGGTGCTGGGCGCGGTGGCCCGCAAGTACGCGCACCGCATTCCGTTTATCGTCAAGATCAATCACAACGAGCTGCTGACCTATCCGAACAAATACGACCAGATCATGTTCGGCACGGTCGATCGCGCGGTCGATATGGGCGCGGTGGCGGTGGGCGCCACGATTTATTTCGGCTCGGAGGAATCGGGCCGGCAGCTCATCGAGGTCAGCCAGGCGTTTTCGCGGGCGCACGAAGCCGGCCTGGCCACGATCCTGTGGTGCTACCTGCGCAACTCGGCGTTCAAGGCCGACAAAGACTACGACCTGTCGGCCGATCTCACCGGACAGGCCGATCATTTGGGCGCGACCATTCAGGCCGACATTCTCAAGCAAAAGCTGCCGGTGAACAACGGCGGTTTCACCGCCTTGAAGTTTGGCAAAACGTCTCCGCTGGTCTACGAGAAGTTGACCACCGATCATCCCATCGACCTGTGCCGCTACCAGGTGGCCAACGGCTACATGGGCCGCATTGGGCTGATTAATTCGGGCGGCGAATCGAAAGGCGCGGGCGACCTGGCCGACGCCGTGCGCACCGCCGTCATCAACAAGCGGGCCGGCGGCATGGGCCTGATCAGCGGCCGCAAAGCGTTCCAGCGGCCCATGAAAGAGGGTGTCGACCTGCTGCACAAGATCCAAGATGTTTACTTGGATAAGCAGGTGACGATCGCTTAGCGGAGCGGTTTGCGAAGCGTTTCTGGGCACGGTTCCCCCGTTTTTTGGGGGCGCTGTGCCCAAGGCGACCATCTTGCTGCGCGCCAACCACAAATCGTCAATTTCGCAGTGGCGCAGGACGATAAGAAACGCCGCATCGGGGGGTGCAATGGCGAGTGTCTTTTAGCACTGGCGCTACCCGTGCTCAACCGCGTGATGTCCCCACCACGAAACATCCTTGCTCTGCTGGTGTGGACGGCGGTCCTGCTTAGCGTGCTTTCTGCGCACGCCCAAAATCAACGCGGGCAGAGCCCGCCGGTCCCAGTCACTTACTCAACCCAGCCTCCCAGACTTTGGGAGGGCGCCAAACCCCTGCCGATCAACCTGCCAATCGCGCTGCGGCTGGCCAATGTTCGCGCCATCGACGTGCGTGTGGCTTCTGAAACCGTGCGCCTGAGCGCCGCCCAATTGCAGCAAGCCCGCGTGCTGTGGCTGCCCACCATCATGTCTGGCACCGACTACTACCGGCACGACGGTCAGATCCAAGACATTCAGGGAAACGTCTTTAACGCCAACAAAAGCTCGTTTCTACTCGGCACGGGGCCGTATGCCGTGTTTGCCATGGCCGACGCCATTTTCCAGCCCTTGGCACAAAGGCAGGTAATGCGATCGCAGCAAGCGGCGTTGCAGGCCAGTCTGAACGATATCATGCTGGCAGTCGCCGAGGCGTATTTTCAGGTGCAGCAAGCGCGGGGCGAATTAGCGGGCGCCGCCGAAGCCGTGCGGCAGACCGAAGATCTGCTGGCCCGCACCGGGCAGTTGGGCGAGGTGCTCGTACCCGCCTTTGAAAAAGTACGCACCAGCGCCGAGTTGGCGCGGCGCCGACAATTCGTACATCTGGCTCACGAGCGGTGGGGCCTGGCCAGCGCCGAACTCAACCGCTTGTTGCGGCTCGATCCCACCACCGTGGTGGAGCCGCTCGAACCGCCTCACCTGCGGCTTACGCTGATCGATCCGGCGCTCCCGGTGGATCATTTGATTCGCGTGGGCCTGAGCCGGCGGCCCGAACTTGCCAGCTCGCAGGCACTAGTGCAAGCCACGTTGTACCAATTGCAGCAGGAACGGCTGCGCCCGTTGGTGCCAAGTGTGCTATTACGCGGGGCCGCGCCCGGCGTGACGGGCACCATGACCGGCGGTCTGTTTGGCGGCGGCATCAATAGCCACATGGGCAACTTCGGGGCGCGCGAAGACATCGATATCCAAGTGCTTTGGCAGTTGCAAAACCTGGGCTTCGGCAATCGCTCGTTGGTGCGTCAGAATCAGGCAAACAATCACGTGGCGTTGCTGGAGCTTTTTCGCACGCAAGACCGCATCGCCTCGGAAGTGGTCCAAGCCCATCTGCAAGTGCAAACGTCGAGTGCGCGGGTGCGCGACTCGGAAGACGAATTGCGGGCCGCGCAGCAATCGCTGGCCGAGAATCTCATCGGGCTGAAAAACACTCGGCAGATGGGCGACCTGCCGGTGCTGATCTCGCGCCCGCAAGAGGTGGTGGCCGCGGTGCAGGCGCTGGGCGTCGCCTACGGCGATTTTTATACGGCGGTGAACGATTACAACCGTGCGCAATTTCGCTTGTATCGCGCGGTGGGCAATACATCACTGCATCTGCCCGACCGAATTGCCGCAGCGCAACCCGCCGGCGCGCGAGCTTCGGACGTTCGCCACGCCGCTTTGCCGCGTCCGGCCCTGCCGCGCGCCTCGCCGCCGTTCGCAAATGCGACGATACAAGGGGCCGCCTGGCCCCGGTCCAAGCCCGCGCCGCCATCTGCCGCGCGTCGGTGACAATAGTCGCCTTTCGCTCCGCGAAAGTAGCGGTGTTTCGCCCCAGCGAGGGCTTACCACGCCCGTCCTGCCGCGCATTGCTTCGTTAGAGCGGGCTGTTTACGATGACGATCGGTCGGCCGCTAGGCCGTAGCAGCGATCGCGACCGAGTAGGAACGTTTCCACACGATCTGCCCGCTGGTATAATCACGCCGACGCTGTTGCTCGCGAGATTGCCATGTCCACCGATCAGGCTTCTAGTCTCAACCCATCAAGTGGATTCGCACCGGCCGGATTTCCGTCGGCGGGCGTATCCTCGCTGCCTGCTTGCCCCGTGGTCCTGCATTTGGGCCCGCTGAGCCGCATGACCGACGCCGATTTTTTTCGCTTTTGCCAGTTGAACCGTGATTGGAGAATCGAGCGGACCAGCGATGGAGACTTGATTGTCATGCCCCCAGCTTCGAGTGACACTGGCCACCGCAATTTTTCGCTCACCGGACAACTGGCGGCTTGGAGCCGAACCGACGAAACCGGCTTGGGGTTCGATTCCTCGGCCGGCTTTCGGCTGCCCAACGGCGCAACGCGTTCGCCCGACGCCGCGTGGATCAAACGCGACCGTTGGGACGCTCTATCGGACGACGAAAAACGCGCCTTCGCGCCGCTGACGCCTGACTTCGTCGTTGAGCTGCGCTCACGAACCGATTCGCTTGATGTTTTGCGCGCGAAGATGCGTGAATACATCGAGAACGGTGCGCGACTGGGTTGGCTGATCGATCCGATGGCACGCCGCGTCGAAGTCTATCGGCCTGGAGACGAGCCGGTTTTGATCGACCAGCCCGCGACGATCGGGGCCGATCCCGTGCTGCCCGGATTCGTGCTCGACTTGGCGGAAATCTTCCAGTGAAATCTGACAACATCGACCGACTTCGGACACCGGCGCGAGCAATCCACAGGTGCTTTGCTACAGATCTCCGAGGCGACCTTCAGTAATGGCATCATGGCGATCGTCGCTGGCGCGGGAGGACGTTGCTTTCGCGGAGCGAAAGACGACGATGGCTCATCGCCGCACTCGCGCGTCGGCCACCGCTTGCTTTGATTTCGCCTGCTCGGTTTCAATCAGCACCTGCTGCCCCTCGCTAAGCGCCAAATCGCCGCGAATGACCTGCTCGTCGCCGTCAAAGGCCACCCAGTGTCCGTCCACGCGCTTACGGACGATCTCGACGCGGTCGTCGCCGCGCGAGCCGAGTTCCACTTCACAGCGGCTGACTTTGCCGTGGTCGACCATCAGGCAGAAATTCTGGTAGCCCTGATTCACGTCTCCATCGCTGCCCACGGCGCTGACGGGCAAGGTGAGCAAATCGGGCCGAGATACCGCAATTTCGGCGGAGACATACATGCCCGGCCGCAGCAGATCATCGTCGTTGGACAAGTCGATCTCGGCCAACAACGTGCGCGATTGGCGCTCCAGGCCGTACGCCATCCGGGTCACTTCGCCCTCGCGTCGCAGGCCATTGACCGCCTGAACTCGAATGTCGACGCGCGTGCCGGTTTGGATCCACACCGCGTCGGTCTCGGGCACCTCGACAAACACGCGAACCCGATCGCGGCGCTCGATCACGTAGAGCGGCACAGCATCGGCGCCGGCTGGCGGCTGAACAAAATTGCCGGTGCTGATGTGGCGGCGCGTGACTACCCCGTCGAACGGAGCGATCAGCGTGGCATAGTCGAGCAATGCTTGCAGCCGATCACGCGCGGCTTCGGCCACCACGACGTCAGCTCGACACTTTTCGCGGAGCGCCTCGTTTTGCTTCAGCTCGGCCCGAGCATAGGCGAGTTTCGCTTCCGCTTCGTTGACGCCCGCCTGCCGGGCTTGCAACTGGCTGTGGCTCTCTTCCTTCACCTGCTTCTCGATGACAGACGCTTCGAGCTTGCTGATTCGTTGAAATTGAGTTTTCCAGAAATTGAAGTCAGCTTGCGCTCGGCGGAGCATCGCCTTGCCTTCGTCGACCAACGTGGCGGCGGCCACCATTTGGGCCTCAGCTACGTCGATCGACTTGCGGGCTTGCTCAATCTGGGCCTCTTTTTCCTTCAATTCGGCGGTGAGGTCGGGCACCCAAAGTTTGGCCAGCACGTCTCCCTTGGCCACACGATCGCCAATGTCGGCCTGCCAGGTTTCGACATAGCCTACAATTTTCGGAAAGATAGGCGTTTCTTCGAACGCTTCGATGTAGCCGGGCTGGCGGACAGTCCAATGCAAGGCGCCCCGCTCAGGACAGACGACATCCACGCGCGGCAGAGCATGATCCTTGGCCGCTTGTTCCTCGGCGTGATGGCAGCCGATGGGTGGCGCGAGCAGTAGGACCAGTAATGCAAGCAAGAAATACGCAACGATAGGGTGGGGCGACGTTCCGGGTACGACCGGGATGGACGACCTAGGAAGGTCATCCCACATGGGTTGCCGGGCACAAAGGTCGACGGCGAACCTTTGATTGGCAGCCCGCCCACGGGCGATTCGACGTCGCGCCGCCCCTCGCGGAACGGCACGGAGTCCGTTCCCTACAGACATGATGCGCCTCCTGCCCGATCGAAATAACGGCTGGCGGCATCGTCGGGATCGAGCGAAGGCGACGCGGTGCTCGCCCGCCGCTGTAGCACGGCGAACACGCTCGGCAAGACGACTAGCGTGGCCAACGTCGCCGCCACCAGTCCGCCGATCACGGCGCGTCCCAACGGGGCCGACTGTTCTTCGCCCTCGGCCAAGGCCAAGGCCATCGGAACCATGCCGGCAAGCATCGCGAAGCTGGTCATCAATACGGGGCGCAGCCGGCTTTGCGCTCCGTCGATCGCCGCCTCAGCCGCCGACATGCCGTCCTGCCGGCTGCGCTCGGCGAACGTGAGCAGCAAAATGGCGTTCGCCGTAGCCACGCCCACGGCCATGATCGTGCCCATGAACGATTGAATGTTCAGCGTGTCGCCCGTGAGAGCCAACGCGCATACCACGCCCGTCACCACCGCCGGCAACGTCGAGGCAGAAACGACTGCCAGCCGAAACGATTGGAAGTAAGCCGTCAGGAGCAGCAGGATCACCAGCATGGCCAGCGCCAGGCCGGTGGCCAGACCGCGGAACATCTGCCGCATGGGAACCACCTGGCCGCGGATATCGACTTCGACGCCGCGCGGCGGCGCGCCGGCCGCTTCCAGCGCCCGATCGAGCCGCCGGCCCACGCGCCCTAAGTCTTCGCCCTCGATATTGGCGCTGATCGCCACCAGCCGCCGCATGTTATAGCGGTCGTATTGGCCGGGCATCGAGCCCGCGTGCAGTTCAGCCACGTCGCGCACCAGCAGTTGCTCGCGGCCGGGCAATTGCAACGGAGTCATGCCGATCTGCTCGGCAGAGTCCATGCGATATGGCGGAATCTCGACCTGCGTGTAATAGCCGATGCCGGTGGCGGGGTCGGCCCAGAAGATCGGCTCGACGAACCGGCTGGAGGACGTGGCCGAGACCAGCGACCGGGCCACGTCGGCCGCGGTCACTCCACTGAGGCCGGCCTTTTCGCGATCGATGTTCACGGCCACCGCCGGGTAATCGAGCGACTGCCCGAATTGCACGTCGCGGAGCGAGGGAATCTGCGACATTTGCTCAAAGATCTTTCGCGCATGGGCCAGGTTGTCGGCGAAGTCGGGACCGCTGACGGAAACCTCGATCGGCGTAGGCGAGCCGAAGCTCATCACCTGGTTGACAATGTCAGCCGGCTCGAACGAGAGCCGCAGGCCGCGCAGCCGCGCGGCGATTTGGCCCTCGGCCACTCCTTCGCGCCGCAGCCTCGCGGCCAGCCACTTGCGCAGCCGCGGCGGCAAGTATTCGCGCAGGGTTTCTTGAAACTCAGCCAGTTCAATTTCGCTGCCGTCTTTGAGCGCCACCCGCAGCACGGCTTCTTCCGGCCCGCGCATCCAGAGATACATGTTGTTGATCGTATAGCTAGTCGGATGTAACCCGCAGTAAGCGACCGAAATCTGCACCTGACCGTTCGCAGCGCCGTCTGCTTTCGTCTTCTCGCCGGTGGCTGGAGCAGAGGCTTGCCGATGCCCCGGCTCTTGCGTTTTGGCGCGGATTAGCCGCAGCGCCTCCTGCACCAGCTCGGCGGTGATCTCAATCCGCGTGCCGTCGGGCGCGCGCAAGCGCAATTGAAATTCACCAGCGTTCACTTTCGGAAAGATCTCAAGGCCCAGCCGCGGGCCGACGATCGCAATGACGGCCGCGCTGCCCGCCAGATAGCCGCCGATCAGCAACCACCGCCAAGGCATGACCGCCTTCAAACCGCCGGCATACCAACCGCGGAAGCGTTCGAAGGAAAGCAGCGCGGAAAAGGGTTGCATCCGCCGACACCAACCCGAAGCGCCAGCGAGGGCGGTGGACCGGGGCCTCGCTGGCGCGTCGGGTTGGCGTAGATCGCCCTGTCCAGCAATCATCGCGTGATCTGCGCCCGGCTTGGCGGGGCTGCCGTGCGGCTGAGGCTTCAGCAACCAGACGGCCATGATCGGCACAAATGTGCTCGACAGGTAATACGCCGCGATCATTGCGAATCCCACAGCCAACGAGAGCGGCACAAACATTTCTCGGGCGGCCCCTTGCATCAAAAACGACGGCAGAAACACCGCTAGCACGCAAAGCATGGCCAGCAGCCGCGGCACGGCTGTCTCGCTGTTGCTCTGGCGGGCCGCACGGGCGACCGAGGGCGCACGGTGCAGATGCGTGTGGATGTTTTCGACCTCCACGGTCGAGACATCGACCAAAATGCCTACGGCCAAGGCCAATCCGCCCAGCGTCATCAGGTTGATCGTTTGGCCAAACAGCCACAGACCGCAAATCGCGGCCAGCAACGCAAACGGGATATTCAGCACGACGACTACCACCGTCCGCCAATCGCGCAAGAACAGCAGCACCATGACGCCGGTCAACAGCGCCCCCAGCGCGCCTTCGCGGCAAACACCTTCAATCGACCGCATCACGTACGGCGACTGATCGAACTCAAAGCTCACGTCGATATCGTCGGGCAGCACGGCCCGCATGGCCGGAAGCTGGCTCTTCACCGAATTCACCACCGAAAGCGTCGAGGCGTCGGCGCGCTTGGTGACGAGCATGAAAATTGCCTTCTTGCCATTGACCAGCGTGTGGCCCATGGGAATGTCGGTGCTATCGGAGATGTCGGCCACGTCTCGCAGATAAACGTTCTCGCCAAGTCGCAACGGGATGCTGCCCAGGTCTTTGAGCACCCGGACCATCGAATTGACGGGCACGATGGGCATTTGGTCTTTGATGCGTGCATTGCCCGAGGGGCTGATGCTATTACCCGACTTGAGCGCGGCCACGATGTCATCAGGCGAAAGACGATAGGACCGCAGCCGGTCGGGATCGACTTGCACCACCAGCGTGCGTTGGTTTCCGCCGAAGGGGGGCGGCGCCGAAACGCCCGGCAGACTGGCGAAAATCGGCCGCACCCGAAACAACGCCAGGTCTTGAATCTCGCCGATGCTACGTGAGGGGCTGGTCATCACCAGGTAACCCACCGGCACGCTACCGGTGTCGAACCGCACCACGTCGGGCGGCACGGTGCCCGGCGGCATGAACGATCGCGAGCGATTGACATAGGCGATCGTTTCGGCCATCGCCTGGGCCATGTCGGTGCCTGGATGGAAGTAGAGCTTCATCAGGGCGCAGCTCTGGATGTTGCGCGATTCGACGTGATGAATGCCGCTGATGTAG